>QHPN01000086.1:2702-29135 GCA_003219115.1 Verrucomicrobiota bacterium
CGACAACATGCAGTTGGGCGCAACGCAAGGAAGAAGGCGTTTATAAAGCCTTCGAAGGGATCAAGCAGCGCATCAATATTATCGACACGCCAGGTCACGTTGATTTTACGGCGGAAGTGGAGCGTTCCCTGCGCGTGCTCGACGGCGCCATCGCAGTTTTTGATGGTGTCGCCGGGGTGCAACCGCAATCCGAAACCGTCTGGCGGCAGGCGACAAAGTACAATGTGCCGCGACTGGCGTTCATCAATAAGATGGATCGAGTCGGGGCCGATTTCGAAATGTCGGTGCAAAGCATCCACAAAAAGCTGGGCGCCAATGCTTGGCCGGTCTTGCTCCCGCTCGGCCGGGAGGATCAGCTCAAAGGGCAGCTCGACATCATTAATAAGAAGGCAATCATTTATTCGGACGGCGACCAGATGGGATCGACATACGAGGTGACAGATATTCCCGAGGAGTATGTCGATGCGGTAAACAAGGCCTACGAAATTCTGCTCGAGCAGATTTCAAACATCGATGACGAGGTGGCCGAGGCCGTGATCCATGAAAAACCGGTAACGCCGGAGCTGCTGAAGGCGGGTATTCGCCGCCAGACCATCGCGAACAAATTTGTGCCGGTCATTGGCGGTTCGGCGTTGAAGAACAAAGGCGTCCAGTACCTGGTCGATGCCGTGGTCGATTATCTGCCGAGCCCACTCGATATTCCGCCAGCCAAAGGGATGGAGCCCGACACGCGCGAACCGATCGATGCGCCAACGGACGACAACGGAAACTTTTGTTCACTGGCGTTCAAACTTTGGAGTGATCCGTTTGTCGGCAAACTCGTTTTCTTCCGGGTCTATTCCGGCACGCTTTCAAAAGGCGACACGGTTTACAATCCGCGCACGAACAAGCGCGAACGCATTTCACGTTTGATCCAGATTCAGGCGGACAAACGCGAAGACATTGAGACCTGTTATTCCGGCGACATTGCCGCGATCGTCGGGATCAAGAATATCACCACCGGCGATACCCTTTGCGACGAGGACCATCCAATTTTGCTCGAGCCGCCGACCTTCCCTGATCCCGTTATTTCGATGGCGATCGAGCCAAAGACCAAATTGGATCAGGAAAAAATGGGGGTCGCGCTGCAACGACTCGCCGAAGAAGATCCCACTTTCCGCGTTTACACTCACGAAGACACCGGACAAACCATCATCGCCGGAATGGGCGAGTTGCATTTGGAAATCATTCGCGATCGTATGTTCCGCGAGTTCAAAGTGGACGCGAACGCCGGCAAACCGCAGATCGCGTATCGTGAGACAATCACAGGCGGCGCGCACGGCGTCGGCAAATTGATCAAGCAATCCGGCGGTCGCGGACAATACGGCCATGTGGAAGTGGACGTGCGTCCGGCCAGCCGGGGGACCGGTTTGGTGATTGAGAACAAGATCGTCGGCGGCGTGATTCCGCGTGAATATATTCCCGCGGTCAAGAAAGGCATCGAAGAAGCGGTGCTAAACGGTGTGCTCGGCGGTTATCCAGTCATCGACGTTGAAGTCGATATTGTTTACGGGAGTTATCACGAAGTCGATTCCAACGAATTGGCTTTCAAAATGGCCGCGATATTTGCCATGAAAGATGGTTTCAAACAGGGCAAACCAATCCTGCTCGAGCCGATCATGAAAGTGGAAAACAGCACCCCGGAAGAATATCAGGGCGATATCATCGGTGACCTGAATCGCCGGCGAGCGCGGATCGATAGCATCGAGGCGCGCGGTAACCTCACCATCGTGAACGCGGAAGTGCCGCTCGCGGAAATGTTCGGTTACGCCACCGCCATTCGCTCGCTCTCCAAAGGGCGCTCCAGTTATTCGATGGAGCCCTCGCATTTCGAGCAGGTCCCGCAGAATTTGGTCAGCGCAATTCTTGACCAAAAGGAGACGAAATGACGAACGGCCAGCGTATTCGCATTCGTTTGAAGGCATTCGATCATCGCATGCTCGACCAATCCGCCGTCGAGATTGTCGAGACCGCGAAACGCACAGGTGCGCGCGTGGCTGGCCCAATTCCGCTCCCGACTCTAATCGAAAAGTTTACCGTCAATCGCTCGCCCCACGTCGACAAAAAATCGATGGACCAATTTGAAATCCGCACCCATAAACGTCTGCTCGACATTATCGAACCGACGGCGAAAACAGTGGATGAGCTGAAGAAATTAAATTTGCCTGCGGGCGTGGATATTACGATTAAGATCTAATCGCTTGAGAATTTTCGCTGAATTTCAAAATGAGCATCGGGTTACTTGGACAAAAAATTGGCATGACCAGCGTCTACGACGCCAATGGCAAGCTACG
Source organism: Verrucomicrobiota bacterium (assembly GCA_003219115.1). Classification (GTDB taxonomy): domain Bacteria; phylum Verrucomicrobiota; class Verrucomicrobiia; order Chthoniobacterales; family UBA10450; genus AV69. The sequence continues at coordinate 5,036 of QHPN01000086.1, forward strand.
TCCAGTGACCGTGATTGCAGCGGGCGATAACGTTTTGGTCCGCCGGATTACGGCGGAGCGCGATGGCTACTCGGGGGTGCAGGTTGGGTTCGGTGCGCAAAAGGAATCGCGTTTGAACAAGTCTGAGCTCGGTGCCTACAAGAAAGCCGGCGTCGAACCGAAAAGATTTTCCCGCGAATTCCGTCTTGAGACGGATCTGCCAGATGGCGAAGTGAATTTGAGTGTCACCCAATTTCAGGCGGGCGATTTTGTCGACGTCATCGGGCGATCCAAGGGCAAGGGATTCCAGGGTGTGATGAAGAAGCATAATATGGCGGGACAAGGTGCCGCCCATGGGTCGAAGACACACCGGCGCAATGGCGCCATCGGGAATCGTTCTACGCCCGGCCGGATTTGGAAGAACATGGGCATGCCCGGGCATCTCGGGGACGAGCGCGTAACGGTGCAGAATTTGCAGATCATGCAGGTGCGCGAATCGGAAAAAATAATTCTCGTTAGCGGCGCAGTCCCCGGTTCGAACGGATCATTTGTGGTGGTGCGACCCGCGATCAAGAAGCCGGCGACGAAATCATGAGCGCGAAAGTCTTAACGAGAGCGGCCGCGAAAGAGGCGAAGATCGCGTTGATAGAAAACGGGCGCGGGACGCAGGCGGTGCACGATGTCGTGGTCGCGATGCGGGCGGCGCGGCGTTCTGGGACGGCGAACACGAAAACGAAAGCCGATGTGGATTTATCCGGAGCGAAACCGTGGCGGCAAAAAGGAACTGGGCGTGCGCGTGCCGGTTACAAATCGTCCGTCATTTGGCGCGGCGGTGGCGTCGTTTTCGGGCCGAAGCCGCATGATTATTCCAAGAAAACGTCGAAATCGGTGCGCCGCCTCGCGTTTCAAAAGGCACTAAGCGAGCGGATCAATGCCGGTGATGTGCTGACAATTGGCGAGTTGGCGGTGAAGGAGATTAAGACCAAGGCGTTCGTCCAGTTGGTCAAAAAGCAGACCAATGCGAGGCGGGTCCTGATTGTGTCGGATGGGTTTGACGAGAATACCTATAAATCGGCGCGCAACATCAAGCCGGTGACATTGGCGACGGCGAGCGATGTGAACACGGAGCAGCTGCTTTCCTTTGAGAAAATTTTGGTAACCGATGGCGGTCTGGCGAAGCTCGCGGAAAGAACGAACGGAGGCAAATGAACGAGCCCTTCGATATCATTGAAACAGCGTCGCTCACGGAAAAGGCCACGCTTTTGAGCGAGAAACAGAACAAGTACGTCTTTCGCGTTCGGCCGCGCGCTAACAAGATTCAGATCAAACAGGCAGTTGAGAAACTTTTTCAAAAGAAGGTAGTGGACGTGAACACCTGCAATTACGCCGGCAAAAAGAAACGTGAACGTCGGGCCGACTTCGGCCGCAAATCGCATTGGAAGAAAGCGATCGTGACATTGCAGGAAGGGGAGAAGATCGATCTCGTATGACGAGACGGAACATAGCGCTGTGCGCTGTGCGCCCAACGGGCATTTTGCCCGTTGACATGATGTATCGCAGCGGGCTGGAAGCCGCGCTCGACGCACAGGCCACAAGCCTATGTTCCACATAACTATATGGCTTTAAAATCCTACCGCCCACTTACTCCGACGCTGCGGTTCAAATCGCTGCCCGCTTTCGATGAAATTACGAAAGCGCGGCCGGCGAAGCGTTTGCTTGAACCGAAGAAGAAGACTGGGGGCCGAAATCATTTCGGCCGATTGACGTCGCGCCACATTGGCGGCGGTCACAAACACCATTATCGGAAGGTTGATTTCAAAAGGCGAAAGCGCGGGATTGAAGCGGAGGTGCTGGGAATTGAGTACGATCCCAACCGCTCGGCCCGGATTGCCCTTATTAAGTACAGCGACGGCGAACTCAGTTACATTCTCGCGCCAGACGGCTTGGGCGTTGGCGCGCGAGTGATGTCGGGCGCTGAGGCCGCACCGGATTTGGGAAATGCCATGCCGTTGTCAGCGATTCCACTCGGTACCAACATTCACAACATTGAGCTGACGCCGGGACGGGGCGGCCAGATTGCACGCAGCGCTGGTCAACAGGCGACGCTAAACAACCGGGAGGGTGGTTACGGTTTGGTGAAGATGCCCTCCGGCGAAATCCGGCGCATCCACGAGACCTGTTACGCGACGATCGGCCAGGTCGGGAACGTCGATCACATGAATGTGTCGAGTGGCAAGGCTGGCCGGACACGCTGGCAGGGACGACGGCCGCATGTGCGCGGCATGGTGATGAATCCGATCGATCATCCCATGGGCGGTGGCCAGGGTAAATCAAAAGGCGGCGGCGGCCGGCATCACCCGGTGAGCCCGTGGGGGCAACTGGCGAAAGGATTTAAAACACGGGCGAAACATAAACCGAGCGATCGGTTCATTTTGGAAAGGAGAAGGGGAAAGAAAAGATCGGCGTGATGTAGCCACGGCGCTCTGTCGCCGTGCAACATTCGCCCCGACAGAGCAGGGCGCTACAAATTTGACATTTATGGCTAGATCATTGAAGAAAGGACCCTTCGTCGAATCGTATCTTCTGGAGAAGATCGATAAGATGAACAATTCGGGCGCGAAGAAACCAATCAAGACCTGGTCGCGGCGCTCGATGGTAACGCCGGATTTTGTCGGCCACACGTTTTTGGTTCACAACGGAAAGAATTTCCAGTCTGTTTTCGTGACCGAAAACATGGTTGGTCACAAGCTCGGCGAATTTTCGCCTACGCGCGTGTTCAAGAAACACGGTTCGCACACGGCGAAAGTGACGAAGTAAGTTGAATTTGCGATCAGGAATTTGCGGGTTGCGATTGCCAAAAATGGCGGTCGCAATGTCGCACATCGCAATGGTGGGAGCGTTGGTTAGCTACGGCGCCGACGCAGGGAAAGATAGTTCTTTGACAGAACCCAAGAATGAACATGCGGCGGCAGTGACAGGGGTATCGCCTGTACCATCGGCGAGCCCGCAATTGTCAGTGCCGCCTTCGGAAGTGACGGAATTGCTGTCACAGAAGGAAGAATTGCGCCGTCAGTTGTCGCTGAGCCAGCAAACGGTGCAAACGCTGACGAGCAGCCTGGCCGAATCGAACGCCGAGGCAGAATTGTTTCGGCGAAAATTCGCCGATCTTGAATTGCGGATGGAAGCGCTCGGGCTGGCTTCAGCAAGCAAGGACCGCGCGAAACTGGAGCAACGGTTGCTGACCGCTGTGAGCGATTTGCAGCTGGCGCAGAAGGAACGTGACCGATACCGCGATCAAATGATGCAGTTATCAGAAGCGATGCTGCACTACCTGAAAACGGCAGAAGGCGGCGATGCGCAGGCACGAATGGATGTGGAAGCGCAATTGCGCTCGATGAACACGCTGGTCGAGAAGTCGAGCAAGGCGGGGCCGGCGACCGGATCGCTGCTCGATGGCGGTGTCATCGGACTGAAGGAGGAATGGTCCTTTGTGGTTGGTAATTTTGGCGCGCGCGAGGGTGTGAAAATTGGAATGCCGCTGCGAGTGAAACGCGGAGATGAAGTCGTGGCGAGGTTGCGGGTAGTAGATGTACGTGAACGGATTTGCGGCGCGATCATTCAGGAATCTGGAAAGGAGAAAATTAAGGTGGGAGATCGACTCGAAGTCGATGCCCGGCCGGATGTGAGTGTGAGATGAAGAAAAGGCTAAAAAGTTAAAAAGGTTAAATAGTTAAAACGGAGTAGGTGTTTGGCCGTTTAAACAACTTAACCTTTTTAACGGTTTAACGAGATATGGAAGTCAGAGCGATATATAAGTACGCGAAGATTTCGCCGTTCAAGGCGCGCGAAGTCACCCGCGAGATTCAGGGCCTGCCGGTTTCGGCAGCGCTCGATATCGTCGCGTACAGCCCAAAGAAAGCGGCTGCGCTGGTGAACAAGACGTTGAAGAGCGCGGTGGCAAACGCGGAGAACAATGCCAATCTCAAAGTAGATGCTTTGGTGGTGAAAGAAGCCATCGTTGGCGAAGGGCCGACGATAAAACGGATGATGGCGCGGGCGCGTGGGAGCGGCAGCCGGATTTTGAAACGCAGTAGCCACATTCGCATCGTGTTGACGGACGAGATTAAGATCGAAACGCGCGAGACGCGGAAAGCGGAACAAAAAGCGGCGAAGAAAAAGGCTGCCGAGGGGAAAGCCGAAGGCGAACTGGCGCAAGCAAAGGGTGAAAAACCGAAAAAGCATGCGCCGAAGAAAGCGAAGAAATAACTATGGAAGGTCATTCTGAGCGAAGCGAAGCGGAGTTGAAGAATCCAGGCGAAGTTGTGGTAAAGCTTTCGCAACGGGCTCTCCCGGTCCAAGCCGGATTGGCATTTTTGCTCGGGATTACGGAGGTTTCTTATGGGTCAGAAAGTTAATCCGATTGGATTTCGATTGGGAGTGAACCGCGACTGGCGGTCGCGTTGGTATGCGTCTCCACAGGAGATGCCGGAATTTTTGCAGAGCGACATTCAGATTCGCGATTACGTGAAGAAAAAACTCCAGTTTGCTGCCGTTTCGAAAATCGTGATCGAACGGGCATGGAATTCGATTCGCGTCACCATTTTCACGGCGCGTCCCGGGATTGTCATCGGACGCAAGGGTGCTGAGATCGAAAAGATGACCGAAGAGATTTCAAAAATGGCGCAGGGGAAACAGATCAAGATCGATATCCAGGAGATCAAGACTCCTGAGCTGGATGCGCAGCTGGTCGCGGAAAACGTGGCGTTGCAAATCGAGCGGCGTATCGCGTATCGGCGGGCGATGAAAAAAGCGGTGCAAACGGCGATGGATTTCGGCGCGCTCGGAATTCGTCTGCGCAGCTCGGGTCGATTGAACGGAGCGGAAATTTCGCGCTCCGAATGGTATCGCGAAGGTAAGGTGCCGCTGCATACCCTGCGCACAGGGATCGATTACGGATTTTCCGAAGCCAACACCGTTTACGGGAAGATCGGAGTGAAATGTTGGATTTGTAAGAAGGAAGAAGTGGCTGAGGAAAAGCCGGCCCAGGCTCCGCCACCACCAATGCCGTCACAACCCCAGGCGGCTCAACTCTAGGGAGGTTTGTTATGCCATTGATGCCCAAACGCGTGAAGTATCGCAAGTCCCAGCGGGGAAGCCGCAAGGGAACGGCATCGCGCAACTTGCGAATCGATTTCGGCGAGTTCGGTCTGCAAACGCTCGAACGTGCCTGGATCACGAACACCCAGATCGAAGCCGCACGTGTTGCGCTGACGCGCAATATGAAACGCAAAGGCAAACTCTGGATCCGCATTTTCCCTGACAAATCGGTCACGGCACGTCCGCCGGAAACACGGATGGGTAAAGGCAAAGGTCAGCCGGAATTTTGGGTGGCAACGGTCCGGCCGGGCAACATTTTGTTTGAGCTCGATGGCGTGCCGGAGTCGGTCGCGCGTGAGTCGTTGCGCCTCGCTGCCGATAAGCTGCCGGTGCGAACGAAGTTTTTGAGTCGTCATCATGTCGCTGCGTAATCGGAGACAACTATGAAGATCAAAGAAATTGTTGAGATGAGCACGGACGAGCTTCTGACGAAGAAGCGCGATCTGCGCCAGGAAAGTCTGCATCTGCGTCTGCAACAACGGAGCGGACAGCTCGAGCAACCGAGCCGGCTGCGCTTGCTCCGGCGCGAGGTAGCCCGGATTGAGACGGTGCTATCGAAACGGGCGAAGGAGGCGAAGTAATTTTTATGGCCGAAGAACCATCAACTGCAGTGCCACCGCCCCTGCCTACGGACGCGCGAGCGTCTGCTACGCTGCCGCCCAAATCGCAACGCGGTTCGCGCAAGACGCGCGAGGGCGAAGTGATTTCGAGCTCGATGAACAAAACGATCGTTGTTCGCACCGTCACCCGCGTCCCGCATCCGAAGTTCGGCAAGATTGTGAAGCAGCAGAAGAAATTTTACGCGCACGACGAAGAGAACAAAGCGAAAAACGGTGACACGGTTCGGATTATGGAAACGCGACCGCTCAGCAAGTTGAAGCGGTGGCGCCTGGTCGAAATCGTTCGCAAATAAATTTATGGTCCAGATTCGTTCCCGACTCGATGTGGCTGATAACACCGGCGCCCGAATGGCGACGATGATCGGTGTGATCGGCAAGGCCACACTTTACGCGCGGATCGGGGATGTAATCACCGCGAATGTGAAGGAAGCCAGCGCGACCGGGACGGTAAAGAAAGGCGAGGTCGTGCGTGCGGTTATCGTTCGCACCAAACAACCGGTGAAACGCGATGACGGATCGCTGCTGCGATTCGATAACAACGCCATTGTCATTATCGACAAAGATTTGAATCCGCGCGGGACGCGCATTTTTGGGCCAGTCGCCCGCGAGCTAAGAGAAAAGAACTTCATGAAGATCGTTTCGCTCGCGCCGGAGGTGTTGTAATGAACCGCACTAAGTTTCACGTTAAAAAAGGCGATAACGTTGAGGTAATCTCGGGAAACTTCCGTGGTTCGAGCGGAAAGATCCTGCAGGTGTTACCAAAGAAGCAGCGGGTGCTGATTGAAGGTGTGCGTATTATTAAGAAGCACCTGCGGAAGTCGCAGGATAACCCGAGTGGCAAGATCGCAGAGCGGGAGGGGCCGATCCATATTTCGAATGTGCGATTGATCGAGAAAACGGAGAAGAAAGAAAAAACCGTGAAGGAGACGAAGGCGAAGAAAGAAAAGGCGAAGGCTTAGCTTCGATTTGTTTCGCGAAGATAGGAAATGGAAAACGAATTTTACAAGGACTACAAGGAACGGGTGATACCGGCGCTGCAAGGGCAGCACGGTTATAAAAATATTCACCAGGTGCCGAAGGTGGACAAAGTGGTGATCAATACCTCGGTCGGCTCGCAGGCGGATGTGAAGCAGGCCCTGGATGATGCCAAGATGGAACTGGCGCTCATCACCGGTCAGCACGCGGCCGAGACCCGGTCGAAGAAGAGCATTTCGAATTTCAAGTTGCGCAAGGACCAGGCGATTGGCGCCAAGGTCACATTGCGCGGCGAACGGATGTATGAATTTCTGGAGCGTCTGATCAAAGCGGCGTTGCCACGCATTCGCGATTTTCGTGGGGTTTCGCCGCGCGGGTTCGATGGCCACGGCAATTACACTTTGGGCGTGTCCGACCAGTCGATTTTTCCCGAGGTCGAGCTCGATAAAATCAAGCGCAACATCGGTTTTGATGTTACTATCGTGACCACTGCTCGCACGAACGCGGAAGCCAAATCGCTGCTCAGCGAAATGGGGATGCCGTTCAGCGACCGCGCCAGAAGGTCGGCCGCGCAAGCTGCTTAATTACTAGATGAGTACCGTTACCGATCCGATTGCAGATTTGCTGGCTCGCGTGCGCAATGGCGCGCAGGCTCAGAAGCCGGAATTGTTTGTGCCGTACTCAAAGATCAAGGCGGAGATCGCAAGGATTTTGAAAGAAGAAGGCTATATCACCGATTATGAACTAGATCGGACGGCAGCCCATCCCCGGATCAAGATTACGAATAAACTGGTCAATCGGTCGTGTGCGGTTACGGGATTAAAACGGGTGAGCCGGCCCGGTCTGCGCCGATACGTCGGTGCGGACGAAATTCCGCGCGTTCTGGGTGGAATGGGAATTACGATTCTCTCAACGTCGCGCGGCGTGTTATCGGGCCGGGAAGCGAAAAAACAAAACGTCGGTGGGGAATTGCTGGCCTACGTTTGGTGACGTTTTAATTATTTAACGAATTACGAACTCATGTCGCGAATTGGAAACAAAACCATAGCCCTGCCGGAGAAGGTGAAGGTGAACGTCGGTAACGATGGCGCGGTCGCGGTCGAAGGCCCGAAGGGCAAACTGAATTGGAAGTTGCCGCGCGAGATTTCGGCGAAGGTGGAAAACAATCACGTTTCGCTGGCGCGGGGGGCGGAAACGCGAAGTGTAAAAGCGTTGCACGGGCTTTCGCGCGCTCTGATCAACAACATGGTGCGCGGGGTGAGTGAAGGCTTTACCAAGGATTTGGAAATTGAAGGCGTCGGATTCAAAGCAGCGGTGCAGGGCCAAAAGCTGAATCTATCGCTCGGATTCTCGCACCCGATTCTGTTTCCCATCCCGAAAGACATCAAAATCACGGTGACCGAGAATACCAAGCTAACGATTAGTGGGGTCGACAAGAAACTGGTCGGTCAGGTCGCGGCCGATATTCGCAGATATTATCCGCCGGAGCCGTACAAGGGCAAAGGCGTGCGATACGCGGGCGAGCAGATTCGCCGCAAGGAAGGCAAGACGGTGCAGTAAGATGGCGACGAATCGGAAAGCGGCGCGGCAGCGCATTCATACTCGTATTCGGAAGAAAATGAGCGGAACCGCAGAACGGCCGCGTCTCGCCGTCCATTTTTCTGGGCGCCATGTTTACGCGCAGGTGATCGATGACGACGCCGGTAAAACCGTGGTGGCGGTTTCGACGTTGCAAGAAGACTTGGCTGGCAAAAAAGCGGCCGCGAACCGGGAATCGGCACAACGTGTTGGCAAGGCAATTGCGCAGAAGTTGCTGGAAAAGAAAGTGGAGAACGTGGTCTTTGATCGCGGTGGTTACATATTCCACGGCAAGGTGAAAGCCCTCGCAGATGCCGCGCGCGAAGGCGGATTGAAGTTTTAAAATGGCTTCACCGAATCCAGGAAGACGATTCGATCGCAGCACTGACAAAACGCCTGCTGCAAGAGGCGATACCACTGAAAAAGTGGTTTTCATCAACCGCTGCGCCAAGGTGGTGAAAGGCGGACGCCGTTTCAGCTTCAGTGCGTTGATCGTGGCAGGCGATCACGATGGAAAAGTTGGTGTCGGTTTCGGCAAAGCAAACGAAGTGGCAGAAGCGATTCGCAAGGCTTCCGAAGCCGCGCGCAAATCGATGGAAAAAGTCTCGCTGCACGAGAACACCATTCCGCATGAGACAATCGGAGAATTCGGTGGCGGCCGGGTTTTGTTGCGGCCGGCCTCGCCGGGAACCGGCGTCATCGCGGGCGGCGGTGTGCGCGCGGTCGTCGAAGCGGCGGGGATTCGCGACGTCCTGGCCAAATCGCTCGGCTCAAGCAATCACGCCAACGTGGTTAAAGCGACCATTCAAGCGCTGCGAAATTTGCGCCGTCGCGATGAAATTTTGAAAGTGCGCGGGATTCGCCCGCGTGTGAGCGCGCCAGCTGATGGAGGGCAGGCGTCGTGAAAGCGGAAACGAAAGAAAAACCGGCGGGGTTGCGGCTGCATAATTTGCGGCCACGTCCTGGTGCGCGTCATCCGGTGAAGCGGCTCGGCTGCGGCGAAAGCTCGGGCCACGGCAAAACCAGTGGCAAAGGACACAAAGGACAGAAGGCTCGCTCAGGGGGAAGTCTTCGTCTCGGATTCGAAGGTGGACAGATGCCGTTGATCCGGCGACTGCCGAAACGTGGATTCAACAACGCGGCTTTTCACAAGCGTTACGCGATTGTGAACTTGTCGGACTTGAAGGATTTCAAAAGCGGATCAGTCGTGAACGAGGAATCGTTACGTGCGGCAAATCTGGTGCGTGGAAATTATGATGGCATCAAGATTCTCGGCGGCGGTGAACTAAAACATGGGCTGACAATTGAAGCGGAAAAGGTCAGCGCATCGGCGCGCGAGAAAGTTGAGAAAGCCGGCGGGAGCATCGCGGAAGCGAAAAGGCCGAGCACTGGCGGAGCTCATCGGCAGGATGTTGATGCCACGGTTGCCACGAAGCCGAAGAGAACAAAGCCCGGCAAGAAGTAGCCGGCGGGTTTAGGAAATGATCTCGGCGTTCCTGAACACAGTAAAAATTCCGGAGCTGCGGCGCCGGATTTTTTTCACGCTCGCGATTATTGTCATTGTGCGCCTGGGCGCTGCGATCACCACGCCGGGAGTCAATCAGGCCGTTTTGCAGGAATGGTTTCGCAGCACCGCCGATAAGCAGGGTGGCGTGGCTGCGCTCTTTAATCTTTTCAGCGGGGGTGCGCTGGAGAATTGCGCGATTTTTTCGCTTGGCATCATGCCCTACATCAGCGCGTCGATCATGCTGCAGTTATTGACGGCAGTAATTCCGAAACTGGGCCGGCTGGCGCGCGAGGATGGAGGGCGTCAGAAGATCATGCAATACACGCGCTACTCGACGGTGGTGCTTTGTCTTTTCCAGGCATACTTACTCGCCATTTCCTTTCAGCATCCGGAATCGTACCACACGATTCTGGGAGGAATTCCGGACACGATTCGGAAGCTGGGGATTCCACTGGTGGCGGACCAGGGGTGGGCGTTCCGCATCGCAACGGTCATTAGTCTGACTACTGGCACTCTTTTTCTGATGTGGCTGGGCGATCAGATCACTGATCGCGGGATCGGTAACGGCATTTCTTTAATAATCACGGTCGGAATCGTGGCGCGCCTGCCGGCGGCGCTTACTCAAGCATGGCGAACGTTTGTCCCGAGCGCAGGGGCGGGAGCCGATACGGGTCAGGCCAGTCCAACTCCTGTTGTTCTCGTGCTGATGATACTGTTCCTCTTCCTGGTCATCGCGGGTGTCATCACGATCACGCAAGGTGTTCGCAAGATCTCGGTGCAATACGCCAAGCGTGTGGTGGGGCGAAAAATGTACGGCGGCCAATCAACTTTCATGCCATTGAAAGTGAATTACGCCGGCGTCATGCCGATCATTTTCGCGTGGGCCATATTGTTGTTTCCGACCACCATCGTCGGTCTCTTGTTCAAGAACAGTCGCCTTGCCAAACAGATCACCGACGCGATGGCAACAGGCTGGCTTCATTATGTTCTGATTGCGGCCATGATTTTCTTCTTCAGTTACTTTTGGGTGGCAACGCAATTTCAACCGTCGCAGATCGCAGATGATCTGAAGAAACACGGTGGTTACATTCCCGGCGTGCGACCGGGTAAACCGACGGCCGACTTTTTGGATTATACGATGACGCGGCTGACTTTTGCCGGCGCGGTATTTCTCACCCTGATTGCGGTGTTGCCGAGCTTGCTCAGCCAGGCCCTTAATGTGCCGCAGGTGACCGCCCAATTTTTCGGTGGAACAAGCCTGCTCATTATCGTGGGTGTAATGCTGGATACAATGCGCCAGGTCGAAACGCATCTCATTCAACGCCATTACGACGGGTTCTTGCGCAAAGGGCGAATTCGCGGGCGAGCTTTCGATACGCGCGCGGCTTATAACCGTGGCGATGCAGCAGCGCAGACGACGTTGATGTGGCTTTACGTTGCGATCTCCATTCTCGTCATCGCTGGAGTCGCCATTTTTCTTTACGGCCGCTGAGTGAAGAAACGGCTTGTTCTCCTCGGCGCGCCCGGTTCTGGGAAAGGCACCCAGGCTGAACTGATCACGCGGCAATTTGGAATTCCGGTCACATCGCCGGGCGCGATCCTGCGTCGGGAGAAAGACCTTGGCACGCCCCTGGGGATCGAAACTTCCGAGACCATTCAGCGAGGCGGCCTCGTCCCGGATGCGACAATTGTGAAACTGATCGAAGACTGGCTGCGCTTGCACGGTGCGCACGGTTTTGTCTTTGATGGATTCCCGCGCACGGCTCCGCAGGCCGAAAGCCTGGCGGCGATTCTCACTCGCCATCACACGCCACTTGATCTCGCGATCTGGCTTGAAGTTTCCGAGGAAACGGTCCGCGAGCGTATTTCGGGACGACTGCAGTGCCGCAGTTGCGGTTTTGTTACGAGTGTGGCAGCGGGGAATTTTTCCGAGCGCGCAGTCTGTCCGTATTGTGAAGGACCGCTGGTGCGGCGAAACGATGACGATCTTGAAGTTCTGCAGAATCGCTTGAAGGAATATCACGCCAAAACCGAACCACTGGCTTCGTATTACCAAAAGGTAAGTGTGTTACATCGCATCGATGGCAATCGCGATCGCGAGGCGGTTTTCAGCGATATTTCGCGTTTGATTGAGGCGAAATGATTCCGATCAAGAATCCGAAGGAAGCGGAAAAGATGCGGCAGGCGTGTCGCGTTGCCAGCGAGATCCTGGATCGCGTCGTCGCAATCATTCGCCCGGGGATTATGACGAAAGAAGTGGACGAAACTGCCGCCGAGATGATGCAAGAGGCGGGCGTGAAAAGCGCATTTCTTGGCTATCGGATCGGACATCGCGTTTATCCGGGGAACATCTGCATTTCGTTAAACGACGAAGTCATTCATGGCATTGCCAGCCAGCGCCGGATTCAGTATGGCGATATTGTGAAACTCGATATCGGAGTGATCCGCGAAGGCTGGATCGGCGATACCGCCACGACGGTGCCGGTCGGCATTATCGACGAACAGACGGAACGTTTGCTGCGCGTGACGGAGCGGGCGCTGGAGCGCGCCATTGGCGTGGCTTATCACGGCCGGCGGCTGGGCGACCTCAGCGCGGAGATCGAAGACGAAGCAACGCGTAACCAACTCAATGTCGTACGTGAGTTTGTCGGCCATGGGGTTGGACGAAAACTGCACGAGGAACCCCAGATCCCAAATTATGGAAAACGTGGCAGCGGGCCGCGGCTGAAGGCCGGAATGACGCTCGCGATCGAGCCGATGATTAATTTGGGAACTGCCGCCGTCAGATTGCTCGATGACGGCTGGACCGCCTGCACCGCTGATGGAATGCCGTCGGCCCATTACGAGCACACGGTGTTAATTACCAATGAGGAGCCGGAGATACTGACATGGCGCGGAACGACGCAATTGAAGTAGAAGGCAAGGTAGTCGAGCTCCTCCCGAACACGATGTTTCGGGTGGAACTCCCTAACGGCCACCGGGTTCTGGCCCATATTTCGGGGAAAATGCGGCTCCACTTCATTCGCATCTTGCCAGGAGACAAAGTTGTGCTAGAGATTTCGCCCTACGATTTGTCGAAGGGGCGGATTACGTTTCGCCGGAAATAAACGCGCGGATACTTTTCCGCGGTTCTCGTCTCGTGGAAAAATGAAAGTACGACCATCGGTAAAAAGACTTTGTGAATCTTGCAAGATTGTAAAGCGCAAGAACGTGGTGCGCGTCATCTGCAAGAACCCGCGGCACAAGCAGCGGCAGGGATGAAAGGGTGAGAAATGATTGGTGAGAGGCGAGAAGTGGGAAGATTTAACAATTTAACGAGTGCCTTTGTAACCATCTAACTTTTGTAACGAATATTATGCCTCGATTATTGGGAGTTGAAATACCTGCGGAGAAACGCATCGAAGCGTCGCTCACTTATATTTACGGGATTGGGCCGGCGATCGCGAAGCGCATTCTCGATCAGACGAATATTGATCCGAATCTGCGCGCGAAAAGCCTGACGCCGCAGCAATTGAACGAGATCATTCATTCGATCACGAGCAACAAGATCCCGATTGAAGGCGATCTGCGCCGTGAAACACAAGGTAACCTCAAGCGTTTGCAGGCGATCAATTGTTATCGCGGAATCCGGCATCGCCGTGGCTTGCCTGTTCGGGGCCAGCGCACCAGCACAAACGCGCGCACCCGCAAAGGTCCACGCAAGACCGTTGGAGTCATCCGTAACAAAGACGCGAAAGCAGGTAAAGTTTAATGGCTGAATCACAAAAACCGGCGGAAGACGCCGAAAAGAAACCAGGGGCGCCCAAAGCTGCAAAAGAGGCTGGGCCCAAACCCGACACAGCAGAAGTCCAGAGCGCGCCAGCCAAGGTGGAAGCCCCTGCGGTTGCAGCATCGACTGAGCCGAAGAAAAAGACCGCGCCGAAGGCAAAGAAAGACGAAGCAGCTGCTCCGGCCGCGGCACCGGCGGAGAACCTTTCCCTTAGTCCCGACAGCGTCGAGCAACCGAAGATCATCAAGGCGAAGGGCAGCAAAAACATTCACAACGGCATCGCGCACGTTCTCGCCACGTTCAACAACACCATCGTCACGATTACGGATATGAAGGGCAATGTTATCGGATGGTCGAGTGCGGGCAAAGTTGGATTCAAAGGCTCGCGCAAAAGCACCGCCTATGCGGCCCAAATGGTGGCGCAGGATGCGTCGCGGCAGGCGATGGGGCACGGCCTCAAGGAAGTCGAAGTATTGGTCAGAGGCCCCGGCGCGGGCCGTGAATCCGCCGTCCGCGCTCTTCAAGCCATTGGTCTCGAGCTTACCGTGATCCGCGACGTCACCCCCGTCCCGCACAACGGCTGCCGTCCGCCGAAACCACGCCGCGTATGATTCAATTAACTATCAACCCTCAACCATCAACTTTCTAAGTGGGCAGATACACCGGACCAAAAACCAAAGTTAGCCGCCGGTACGGCGTCCCGCTTTTCGGGCCATCGAAATCGCTCGAGCGAAAAAATTATCCCCCCGGGATGCATGGGCCGAGAGGTTCGCGCCGGAAACAATCCGATTATGCGATTGCGCTCGGTGAAAAACAAAAGCTGCGCTACCAATATGGGCTGCTCGAGCGTCAGTTTCGTCGCATTTTCCAAAACGCGTTACGCAAACGCGGCGTCACAGGCGAAACGCTTTTGCAACTGCTCGAGACTCGTCTCGACAACGTCGTCTTTCGTCTCGGCTTGGCCAACACGCGTGCTGGTGCCCGCCAGCTGGTTTCCCACGGCCACGTCCTGGTTAACGGCAAAACGGTGAACATTTCCTCTTTCAACGTGAAGGCTGGCGACGAGATTTCGGTTAAAGATAAACCGAAGACGCGCCAACTCGCTCTGCGCAATCTCGAACTAACGCAGATCATCCCGGTTCCCGACTGGCTGACGGTCGATCGCGACGCGCTCAAAGGCAAAGTAACGCGCATTCCCTCACGCGAAGAAATCCAACCGATGGTCAACGAACAGTTGATCGTCGAGTTATACTCCCGCTAAGTGGAGTAGCGCACGCTGAAGAACCAAGGAGCGGCTGTTTCTAACTGCCGTTTAGCAAGTAAGTGGGCGGCTAGAAGCCGCCGCTCAATATCGGTGTGTTTCGCGAGTTCAAAATCCTCTTTTCTGTTAGAACCTGCGTTAATCCGCGTAATCTGCGGACGGCACCTTTCCGCAAATTGTCGTGACGAAGCGATAATGTTTCCATAATCAAGTTGCATTACCATGAATGGCGGAATCTTAGCTGGAATTATTTTCAGCATTTCGCTTGGGGTGTTGGGGGCGCGATCGGGACTTATTTCTCGATTAAGAATACCTCTGGACCGCGGGAGCGGGCTTTCATGATCCGCGTCTCCATCTTTACCTGGATTGCAGTCTCGATATTCGTTGCAGCGTTAATGCTGCTGCCAAAGCCGTATAATTGGCTGCTTTGGATCCCATACGGGATCGCGTTGCCGCTGGCGATTATCCGCTGGAATAGGAGGCAGATGGAGATTCGGAATGAGGCTCGGGACGGCGTGAGTAATTGTAATCGGGGATTGTCTTTTTTGTTAGTAGTTCTCCGGCTGTTTGACTCGCCGTAATAGGAAATCAAGCTCGAACGCTTTCGGGCTTGCTTCCATCGCCTCACAACGCGGCGTCGTTCCTCCAGAAGGATCACGGCCCTTTTGTTGCGGCAGTCTATGACCGCCGATTTCGAATGTAGAACAGGCATGCGTCGGCTGACAGCCGCATAGTTTGTCGCGGGCCGTTATCGTCGATGGGCAAGATACCCATCGGCCGAGTCAGGCTAGATGTAAGCCTAACTTCTGTTCGGCGGTCATAGACCGCTGCGACAGAGGAATTCCAAAGCTTTGTCGTAGCTTCGGCGATCGAGGAAATGAGCTAATCGCGGCGGGATGGGTTGGGGGAGGTCGGCGGCCAGAGATTCAATGCGGTCCGAGATCTCGCGGAGCCGCGCCAAATGCTGATCGTGGTTGCGGCGACTGGATTCGTCGGAAATAATTCGGAGCCGTTCTCGCAAGGCCTCAGCGAGTTCATATGCTTCTCTGGTCATTGGCTTGAATTAAAGCTGAGTTTGGGGCGAGCGGAAGCCAAACTGTCATTTAGTAAGGCGGCAGCCGGTAGCCGTCGCGCATCAAAAAGTCGGCAGGTCCGAGCCGGACTGGCGTTTGAAAGAGCCGTTTCTTGTTTCCTGATGCCGCGCTCTTACAGATTTCAACATCGTTCCCTAGATTCGAACACTTGGCGCCGACTTGAAGGAAAGCTTGAAACTCGCGAATATTTAGCGCAACCGTCTGCCGTGGCTGACGATGATTCCAAACGCATTCTCGTGGTGGACGACGATATGTCGCTCACGCGTCTAATCAGCGAGGCATTGCGAACTCGTTTCCAGTGTGAGGTTGATGCCACTCCTAGTCCGGAGTACGCCTTTGAGCTGGCGTTGAAAAAACGTTACAGAGTTTTCGTTTTCGATTTTTCGATGCCGATGATCGATGGTGCCATGCTCTTTGCCCTCATCGGGAAGGTTTATAATCATGTGAATCCGCCGGTGGTCGTGCCGCCGTTGATTCTGATTTCCGGACGCGGCGATGAGGCGCGCGCGCAGGATTTGATGAAAGAAATCGGAGTGCGCGGATTTTTGCCGAAGCCGTTCGCAATGAATCGGCTGATGGAGAAAATTAGGGAGGTTGCTCCGGAATTCGCACCCGCGAGTGCGGAATAGTGGAGTGATGGGAGGCAGACCGACCCTCTCATTAACACCCTGTTTTAGCTGGGTGTTAACCACGCATGAGAGCCCAACCGCTTTAGCGGTTTTTGTCAGCGAACGAATAAACCGCTAAAGCGGTTGTGGTAGCAGGCTCGCCATACACCTCGCTAAAGCGAGGTGTTAATGAAATGGCATATAGCACACAGGGACGCTAAAACACGTATCGCGCAGAAGTGCGTCCGTCCGTTCAGCTTCCGCCGATCTCGGCCAGTAATTGTCGCCGCGCTTCGATCCAATCGGAATTGGCGTCGCCTGGTAGCGACATACGCTTGCGGTGTTCGGCGATGAAATAAGCGCGGGTGCGAATCGCCTCATCGCTGATACGCGGTGCTGCTCTCTTTGATGCAGAGGCTTTGCCTGATGCAGGCTTCTTGCGCGGCGAACTGGCTTTTTTAGGTTCAGGTTTCGCAGAATTTCCATTCAGTGCCGCCCCATCGGACGGCGCTTTTTGTTTGACGCTGAGTTTTGCTTTCTTTGGCATGGGTTAAACAGGTATCGCTTTACCCGGCCAAGTTGGATTCGCAAGCCGTTTTAACGTATAGCCGGAATCGGTGGTTCCGAAAGAAGGCAAGTGCGCCGGGGCCACGGCTGCAGATGTGGCGCAAGTTTCCAACTTGCGATCTGATGACGAAGGCAAGTTAGAAACTTGCCCCACCTCATTTTTCGCAAAGGATTGGCGTGAACGCGAAGCCTTCGCTAGCGTTCATTATGCGGCATTTTGTTTTTCGGTGGCTGGCAACAACGGTGGCAGTGATGATCGCGGCTTCAATTATTCACGGGATCCGGTACGATTCCGCCGGCGCGCTAATTGGCGCCGCCTTGCTCCTCGGCATCCTGAATGCTTTCGTCCGACCCGTGTTGCTAATTTTATTGTGACGCTCGGATTTTTTATTCTGATCATCAATGGGTTACTGCTCCTGTTCGTGCCGAACATCGTGACCGGCTTTCACGTCGATAATTTTGGGAGCGCGTTCTGGGGCGCGATCGTGATTGGGATTGTGTCCTGGATACTGAGCGCGTTTTTCCGCGGCAGCGACGGCCGCGTCCATGTCTTGACCCACCATACTCAAATCAAACGCGTGCAGGGTCGCGTCATCGAACCGGGAGATCGCTCATGACCTACTGCCTGGGAATGCTCTGCCGTACGGGTGCGGTTTTTCTCTCCGATTCGCGGACCAGCGCGGGCATGGACAACATCACGATGCGGAGCAAGATGCGGCTCTTCGAAAAACCAGGCGAGCGAGTCATTTGCATCATGACCTCAGGCAATCTTTCGCTCACTCAGGCGACGCTCGCATTGATCGATGACGATTTGGTTCTGGCGAATAATGAGCCGTCGCGCGAGACGATCATGAACACCCAGACGCTCTATGAAACCGCCCGTTATGTCGGAAACAAAGTGCGCGCGGTGGAGAAACGCGATCGCGTGGCGCTTGAAGCAGACGGGTTCGACTTCAATATCAACCTCATCGTCGGCGGCCAGATCGCAGGGCTCGCGCCGGAGGTTCACCTGATTTATCCGCAGGGGAACAGCATTCATGCGACCCGCGATTGTCCGTTTCTGCAGATTGGCGAAACGAAATACGGCAAACCGATTCTCGATCGCGGATTCAATTACGAGACTTCATTCAGTGACGCGGTGAAATTTGGAATCATTTCCATCGACGCGACGATGAAAAGTAATGTCGCGGTGGGACCTCCGATCGATCTGCTTTGCTACGAGACCGATTCGTTGGTGGCGAATTCGAGAATGCGACTCGATCAGGACGATCCTTATTTGCAGGAGATCGGACGCAAATGGCAGAACGGACTCGTGAAGCTGGTCAAAGAGATGCCCGAGCCTGATTTCACGAGGCCGTCGCTAGGGTTTGCGACCGCGGCGTAGTGATTTCCATGGCGCCAAAGGCGCGAGCCATTTCCAGCCTAGGGCAACGCCCTAGGAAATCGTTCAGTATAAGGTCTAGCGCTGAAAGCGCGATTCATCGATTGTGTTTTGCGGGTTGTATTTAACGTTGAATCGCGCCCTCAGCGCTGGGCAGTTGGTTCGATTAGTTCCTGGGGCGATGCCCCAGGCTATCGATGAGAAAGCGCCGTTGGCGCTAAATAGTTCCTGTATTTCAACAATTCTTCAGGGGGCGAACGGTGTTTGTTAAAATCTGCGGCATCATTAATCAGGTAGACGCCGAGCTTGCCGTCGCGGCCGGGGCGGATGCTCTCGGTTTTAACTTCTGGCCAGGCAGCCGGCGTTATCTTGAGCCCGCAGGAGCGGCGGTCGACTGGATCAGAGAATTACCCGATACCGTTGTTCGGGTTGGGGTTGTGGTAAATCCGACCGAGTCGTATGCGACCACGATCGCCGCCTTGGATGGGATCGACCTTCTGCAATTGCACGGGGCGGAGTCGCCTGAATTTTGTCTTAATCTGGCGGAGGCGGACATTCCTTTTTGGAAGGCAATTCCGATGACCGGGCCGGGAACGTGGTTACCTGATTACCACTCTGAGCGGATTCTATTAGATACGGCTGCGGGGGGAAAGTTCGGGGGAACGGGGGTGCCATTTCCATGGAGCTGGGCGCGTGACCTGATCACGGCGAATCCGACCTTGGAATTGATTTTGGCTGGGGGGTTAACGCCCGAAAACGTGGGTCAAGCGATTACCGAATCTCGGCCGTTTGGCGTCGACGTTGCGAGTGGGGTCGAGGGACGGTCCGGCCGCAAAGATATTTACCGGGTCCGCGATTTTATTGCTGCTGCGCACTCTGCCTGAAGCAGTTCGAAAATCGGCCTGTCGAGGGGTCGGAAACAAGATGCGGAGGCTGGTCTGCTTTCTGCTTTAACGCCCTTTGCTTTAATCAACATCGCACTACTATGGCAACTTTCACATTCAAACTGACTTACGGAACGATCGCATTCCTCGCGGCCATCTCGGTCTCCTTTGGCCAAGCGACTTCGCCTGCTCCCGAGAGCACTGAAAAGACGGCGGCAAAGGCCAATTCTGCCAAGAATGCCGATAAATCCGAGTCAGGTGCTGCCCCTTTAACCGTTGTCCAGGCGACAAGCGCGACGTCGGCGCCAGCAGCCCCCAAAGCAGCAGTTCCCCAACCATCTACCAGCACGCCCGCCACCACGGTTGTACCGCCTGCTGCTCCCGAATCTGCTACGGAAAGCGGTGGTGTCGGCGTGCGTGAGTTTCAGGGCGACGATGTCGGCCAGGTGCTCCGTCTACTGGCCCGTCAGGCAAAGGTTAACATGGTGGTAAGCGATCAGGTGACTGGCACGGTGACGATGCGATTGGAAGATGTCACCGCGCTGCAAGCGATCGCCATTATCGTAAAGGCCAAAGGCTTGTTCCTGGATGAGATCGACCATGTTTACTACATTAAGACGCCTGCCGAAAAAACCGCGGAGCCGACCGAGAGCGATAGCTATCAGTTCAGTTATTCGCGGGCAAAAGACGTCGCGCCGTTGCTGGCCTCGCAGCTTGCGAGCAAGGATCCGCCTCAGTTCGACGAGCGGACCAACACCATTTTCTTCCGGGAAACTCGCAGCAACTTGGACAACGTCCGCAAATTGCTGGTCACGATCGACAAGCCAACGAAGCAAGTAATGATCGAAGCCCGCCTGGTTGAAGTTACGGCGAACCCGCAACAAAGCTACGGCATTGATTGGTCCGGAGTGGTTGGGAGCGCGAGTAATGGTAAGACATTTACGTACGGTGCACCGTCGACTACTGGCAGCACCAACGGCAACATTACAACCGGCGATTTCGCTCTGGGGAATCCCGCGAATCACAACATCCTTGGCAGCTTTGGCAATTTGGCTTTTAGCCAGTTCGCGATCCTGACCATCCCGCAGATGTCCGCCACCTTGCGATTTCTCAATGAGGATAATGATGCGGAATTTCTCGCCAATCCGCGGGTTGTGACCGCTGACAATTTGCAGGCAAAAATTGAGATCAACCGCGCTCAGCCGGTCCCACAGTTGAATTTCAACGAACAGACTGCCACCGCCGTTTTCGGTGGGTTCCAGGACAAAAAGTTCGGTAACACGCTTATCGTTACGCCCAGCATTAATAAGGACAACTTTGTCACCCTGAAGGTGAAACCCGAGATCAGCAACAAAGTCGGAGATTCCACCTTTGTATTCGCGGGTGCAACGGTCAGCAGCCCGATTATCGACACGCGCACATTGGAATCCAATGTCTTGATCCGCAGCGGAGATACCCTCGCCATTGGTGGATTGCTTCAGGATGAAGTGGCCAAAGCGCGCAACAAAGTGCCCCTGATCGGCGATGTCCCGGTTCTTGGTTATCTCTTTCAGAACCATCTGAACAGTCGCGTCAAACGTAACCTGCTGGTATTCGTCACACCGACCATTATCACTTCAAAATACGGCACCGGTTTGGAGGATCAGGTTAGCGGATTACATCATGTGGGAGAGGAATACGCTGACATTAACGGCTGGCGCAACAACGCCAAAGGCGCCGTCCGGCTGGTGCCAACCGGCAACCGACAAGTAGTAGCTGATTATCCGAAACCGGGAACGCCGCCGCCCCCCGCAATGGGCGAAGACGTGCAGTTCAAGAGTTCAGCCAAGGATCGCGACTTCTAGTTTTCAGTGGAATGTGGGGTTGAGAGGGGGCGGACGCTTCACGGCGTTCGCCCTTTCCACTTTCTGCGGGTTTTCTTCTTAGTTGGATCGGCCGCTCTGTCATTCGCCAATGTGGCTCGCACCGATTCTAGAAAATGGCGGCTCCGCTGCTTTTAGTATTGGCATCGAGGAAGGGACTACTCGATCCACCCGCATGGCGTGGTACGACGCATGGTAGGGGCGATATTGAGTTAAATGGCGGCTCAGCCGTCCATTATAACCAACGCCTAGCGCTCGAGATAACGATTAAGGGCGGCGCGCAGCTCGGTTCGTGCGCGAAACAGCAGGCTTTTGACCGCGGCAATCGACAGTCCAAGAACCGCTCCGATTTCCTCGTAGCTCTTGTCCTCGTAACGGCGGAGCACGACCGCCATTCGCTGCTTCTCCGGTAACGCGAAAATTGCCCGATCAATCTCACGTTGCAGCTCGGCCTCGAGCAGTTGTTCGTCTGGGATCCGTCCCGCCGAATCGACCAGCGCCAGAGCCTCTTCGCCTTCATGAACATCGAGCAAGTCGCCCGGGTGCCGTTTGCGCCTCCGCGCTTCATTAAAAACGAGATTGCGTGTGATGGTTAGCAACCAGGTAGTGAATTTCGCGGTCGGCCGGTAACGCCCCGCACTTTTCCAGACCCGAACAAAAACCTGCTGCGCCACATCCTCGACATCGGAATTGTTGCCGAGCATTCGCCCGACCGTACCAATGACCAGAGCCTGATGACGTTCGACGAGCTGTTCGAACGCAGCGATATCGCCGCGTGCCGCTCCCGCCATCAGGGCAGCATCGTCAAGCTCGCTGGCGCGTCGCTCCGACATGGAAAAGGACGACGGACACGCGTTCACTGTTATTCGTTTAAAACCCGACAAAGAATTCGGGGTCGCGCCCCGATTGGTCGTTTTGGTTGCATCAAATTCTCAGACCATGCATCATTCACCAGCGTTTACGCGTATCAACTTACGAATGAATTACCGGTTAATCCCCGACGCGCTTCGGCCCATTGCAGAGAAAATCGAAGCGCAGGATCGCATCAGCGACGCCGAGGCGGTGGCTTTGTATCAGTCGCGCGATCTGAACGCCCTCGGGATGATGGCGAATGTGATACGCGAACGAAAGAACGGGAATTGCGCCAGTTACATTCACAACCGCTACATCAACTACTCCAATATCTGCATTCTTTCGTGCCAGTTCTGCGCCTTCGCTGCCAGGAAACGCGATGCCCATGCGTTTGAATATGCCATTGAGGAAATTGTTCGGGTTGTCCGCGAAGCCCTGCCGCTTGGTATCACCGAGGTCCATATGGTGGGTGGGCTTCATCCGACGTTGCGCAAGGAATGGTATCTAGACTTGCTGCGCGAGTTACGCGCGCTCAATCCCGACCTGCACATCAAGGCGTTCACCGCCATCGAAGTGCGTCACCTGGCGCAGCGGATTTTTCGGCTGTCGATCCCGGAAATGCTCCAATTGTTGCGCGAGCACGGGCTGGGCTCGATTACCGGAGGCGGCGCGGAAATTTTTGATCCGGTCGTGCGCGACACGATTTGCCGCGGCAAGGAAACGGCGGAAGAATGGCTCGAGGTCCATCGCACCTGGCACGAAATGGGTGGTCGCAGCACCTGCACCATGCTTTATGGCCACATCGAGACGCTTGAACATCGGGTCGATCATTTAAGCAAGTTGCGCCGGCTCCAGGACGAGACCGGCGGTTTCACCGGCTTTGTTCCAT
Source organism: Verrucomicrobiota bacterium (assembly GCA_003219115.1). Classification (GTDB taxonomy): domain Bacteria; phylum Verrucomicrobiota; class Verrucomicrobiia; order Chthoniobacterales; family UBA10450; genus AV69. The sequence continues at coordinate 28,019 of QHPN01000086.1, forward strand.
TTGCCTTTGAACCACAAACGACAATTCTGGCCCACATCAAACCCGCCACGGCCATTGAACAACTCCGTAACCTTGCCGTCAGCCGTATTTATTTGGATAACATTGATCATCTGACCGCGTATTGGGTGAGCATCGGTCTGCCCCTCGCACAGGTCTCCCTGAGTTACGGCGTGGACGATTTACACGGCACTATTCTGGAAGAAAAGATTTTCCACATGGCCGGCGCAACAACACCACAGCAGCAAACCGTCGCCGCCCTGGAGCACGCCATTCGCGAGGCTGGTCGCGAACCGGTCCAACGGGACAGCTATTATCGACATATTGTTGCGTCGAAAAACGGATCAACGCCGAGCGCGCGGTCGACCAAGGCGGAGCTGGCGTGCGTTTAGAGCCGCGCACCGACCGCGAAATTAAGCCACCGATGGAACACAGAGAAAAACTTTCTCTATATCCGTGGCCATCCGTGTTTCATCTGTGGCTTGAAAATGCTGCGCATTGGTTGCGTTAAATATCTTAACGCTCGCCCGCTGATTCACGGCTGGAAGGGTGAGGTTGATTTTGATCATACAGCAGCGCTTTGTCGAAAACTGGAGCGCGGCGACCTCGATGTAGCCCTCGTTTCCAGTCTCGAATTTCTACGTCGTCCGATTTACCGCATTGTCGACGGGGTCTCGATTTCGTCCCGCGGCGATGTTTACAGTGTCATCGTTGCGCATGGTGCAGAACTCGCGCGGGTTGAACAAATCGAACTCGATCCTGCATCCGAAACCTCGGTCGCGCTTTTGCGCTGTCTTCTTGCGCACCGCGGATTGAGTCCGCGCTTGGTTCGGAACATAGACTCTCAGTCTGTTCGCCGAGCGGGTTTACAACCCGCTGTACCACTGCAAGACGCACGCCTCCTGATTGGGGATCAAGCGATTCGATTCCGACAGCGCTACCGGGATTACCGTGTCTGGGATTTGGGTGAAGAATGGAACAACGTGGCCCATCTCCCGTTTGTTTTCGCACTCTGGCTCATTCGACCGGAAGTCACTGGCACGACGGAAATCGCCACGGCGCTCCGACACCTCCGCGATCGGAACCTGCAAAACCTCGATGATCTGGTCTCGTCACAAAT
>QHPN01000086.1:29280-37395 GCA_003219115.1 Verrucomicrobiota bacterium
GCATTGGGATTTCTGGTTGGAATTACGCCGGATGGCGCGGCGTCTTTTACCCGAAAGATCTGCTACATCGACGCGAACTCGAATTTGCTTCTCGCGCCTTCAACTCCATTGAAATCAACGGCTCATTTTACTCGTTACAACGACCAACCAGCTATCAGCGTTGGTACGAGGAAACGCCGGAGAATTTTCTCTTCAGCGTAAAAGGCGCGCGTTTCATTACCCACATGAAAAAATTGCGCGAGGTCGAAGTCCCGTTGGCCAATTTCTTTGCTTCCGGCATTCTCGCCCTCGGAGAAAAACTTGGCCCGATTCTTTGGCAATTCCCACCGAACTTTGGTTGGAACGTAGTACGCTTTCGCGAATTTTTTCAGTTGCTTCCAAAATCCACGAAAGAGGCAGCGTTGCTCGGACGGAGGCATGATTCGAAATTAAAAGCGCGTGCATGGTTGAAAACAGAACGCGATCGCCCGCTGCGTTATTGTGTCGAAATTCGGCATCCCAGTTTTCTCGTATCCGATTTTTTCGAACTGTTGCACAAATTCAATATCGCTTTCGTTTTCGCTGATACCGCTCAGAAGTGGCCGTATGCCGAAGACCTGACCGCGGATTTCGTTTATTGCCGTCTCCATGGCGCCACCAAACTCTACACCAGCGGTTACAGCGACGGCGCGCTGGATTGGTGGGCAGCGCGACTGAAACTTTGGCGCCAAGGAAAGCAACCCCAGGATGCGAAGCTGGTTACCGCCAAAACAAAACCGCAGGGACGCGATATCTTTGTCTACTTCGACAACGACGCCAAGGTGCACGCCCCATTCGATGCCTGGTCCCTGGCGCGCAAAATGAAGCAATGACTGCGACAAAACAAAGCAGAGCTGAACCACATCGGTTAATACGCGGCCCCCAAGAGAGAAAAGAAAAAGATCCGAAATTTCCGCCGAGTTGTCATATTATCGCGTGCGCATAAAATAATCGGTGCAACCTCGGTGGATTTTGGCGCGTGACATCGCGTTGCCCAGTAATGGCATTCCGTGGCCGGAACTGTGCGGTTCCGATTGCATCACCCGCCTTCTTCAGCGTCGGGAATTTACCTGTGCGGATGAGGTGCGCGCATTTCTAAACCCGCGACTCTCGACCCTGGCCGATCCATTTTTGTTACCCGGAATGCAGGATGCAGTGGAACGGATTTTCCACGCCATTGATCAACGTCAACGCATCGTTCTGTTCGGCGATTACGATGTCGACGGCGTTACCTCTCTGGCGCTCTTGTCCGAAATGTTGCGCGCGTACGGTAGCGAAGCTGCATTGTTCCTCCCACGTCGAATCGAGGAAGGCTACGGGCTGAGCGCGGAAGGAGTTGCCCGCTGTCTTCGCCAACACAATCCGCAGCTTCTCATTGCCATCGATTGCGGGACATCGTCGTCCGTCGAAATCGCTTCGCTCAGGAAAACTGGTGTCGATGTGATTGTGCTGGATCATCATGAGCCTAAAACTGAGCTGCCCGAATGCCTGCTGGTGAATCCAAAAACCACTAATTCCGGCTTCGAATATCTTTGCAGCGTTGGTCTCACCTTTAAGCTTTGTCATGCGCTCCTAAAGACGCGCCGAATCGATTTTGATCTCAAAACCGTTCTCGACCTGGTCGCGCTCGGCACCGTCGCCGACATTGTTCCGTTGCAGGGCGACAATCGTGTTTTTGTGAAGAGCGGCTCTGCCGTGATCGCCTCGTCGCGTCGCGTCGGGATCATGAAGTTGATCGAAGTCGCGGGAGTGAAGCCGCCTGTCATGCCGGATGATATCGGTTACCGGCTTGGACCGCGGTTGAATGCAGCCGGACGGCTGGCAACGGCTGAAAGAGCATTGCGCTTGCTACTGACTGATAATCCGATTGAAGCCGCCGAACTGGCCCGCGAACTCGACGATCGGAATCGGGAACGCCAGGAAGTTGAAAAACAAATCCTTCAACAGGCAGAAGAGGAGCTCGCGAAAAACTTTGATCCGTCACGCGATGCCGGAATTGTCCTCGGTGCGCGCGACTGGCATCCCGGAGTTCTCGGGATCGTGGCGTCGCGGATATCGAAAAAATATTATCGGCCGACCATTATCATCGGTTTCGACGAAAGCGGTGCCGGAAAAGGGAGCGGGCGCAGTATAGAGGGTTGTTCGATTGTGCACGCGCTTACAGAGTGCGACGGCGTGCTTGAGAAATTCGGCGGGCACGAAATGGCGGCTGGAGTAAGTTTGCGCGAAGAAAATTTGTCGCGATTTCGGGAGCAGTTTTTGGAGGCGGCAGCGCGGCAATTATCCGACGACGCGCTTGCGCCGCGCTTGCACCTTGACGCCGAAATCGGACTGGCCGAGATCAACTTCGATTTGCTGCACTGGCACGAAATGTTGCAACCGTTTGGAAATGGGAATCCGCAGCCAATTTTCGTTTGTTCGGCGGTAGAAGCAGCCCGGCCGCCGCGGGTCGTCGGAGAAAGGCATCTTGACCTCAGGTTGAAAAAACAGAATGCGATTAGGCGCGCCATCTTTTTCGATAGCGCCAAAGCACGGCTACCGCCCGCACCGTGGGACGTCGCTTTCCGCCTGCATCCAAACATTTACGAAGGCGAAACCCGAATTGATTTGCACGTGCAAGCTTTGCGCCCGGCCGCGTCGTTCCATTGATGGACCTCGATACCACACTGGAAGAATTGAGCTGGATTCCGCGCCCACGAATTCTTGCGCTGCGCCGGTTGGGTATTGCGTGCGTGCGCGATTTGCTCACGCATTATCCACGCCGGTATGAAAACCGGGTCGAGTTTCCGAGTTTTCCACGCGACCAAACTGTCGATCCAGTGTGTTTATGCGGCGACGTCGTCAAAACCCGTCTCATGCGTTTCGGCGGCCGCAAAATTTTTGAAGCGGTGCTGGAAGAAAGTAGCGCGCACGCGCTCAGTCAGCCGCTCACCTGTCGTTGGTTCAATCTGCATTACATCCAGAAAGTAATCGCGACCGGACAACGGCTCATCATCTTCGGTCGAGTAAAACGCAAAGGTTTGCGACTGGTCGTCGATCATCCGGAGTGTGAGGTGATTGAAGACGATGAAGAAATTTTAATTCATTTTCGGCGGATCACTCCGATTTATCCGGCGACCGAAGGTTTATCGCAGCGCGGGTTGCGCGGATTGATTTTCCGGTTGCTCGAGCAGGTTGACGTGGCATCGGCGGAGGTGCCTTTGCCGGATTCGTTGAGAAACGGCGACGACGAAGACGCGCTGCGGAAAATTCATTTTCCGGAGAGCGACGAACAACTGCGGGAGGTTCGGGCGCACCTGGTGCTCGGCGAATTTTTCCGGATGCAGATGCAGATCGCGGCGGCGCGCGCGGAAAATTCTGCGCGGGTCGGTTGCCGTCACCAAACTCGCGGTTTGTTATCGGCAAAATTCATTGCGGCGCTTCCATTTGGTCTCACTCGCGCACAACAACGGGTCCTTAACGAGATTAAGCACGATCTGCGACTAGCGTCGCCGATGAATCGCTTGCTCCAAGGCGATGTCGGTTCCGGAAAAACCGTGGTGGCGATCGCGGCGATGTTGCTTGCCGTCGAGTCCGGTTCGCAGGCCACCCTCATGGCGCCGACGCAGATTTTGGCCGAGCAACATTATGCGGTCTTGCGCAATTGGCTCGACCCGCTCGGGATCCGCATCGCGTTGCGCACCGGCGCGCGCCAGGAAGACAACGCGCCGCTGCCGTTGTTTGCTCGTGCCAATTCAGATTCGGGTAGCGCACGAGTCTCGCTGGGGAGCGCAGGCTGCCAGCCTGCGGTGTCCGGCAGCTTGCCGGGCACAACGTCTTTGTCCGGAATTACCGAGACGTCATGCCATCGCCGGCGTCTTCCATATTTCGAACGGCCATGGGCAAAGTACGCGATCACATTTGCGACGCGAAATCGACGGCAATTATCCGCAAAGGCACGCGACATTGTGCTGGAAGCGATCTTGCGATGGAAGGACCGGCGTTACGAACTTTATGCGACGTGCGTAATGCCGGATCACGTTCATTTCCTGATCGAACCGATGGTCGAGCGCAATGATGAAGCTGGCAATTCTATCTTCTTTTCCCTCTCAAAAATTCTGCACAGCATTAAGTCGTTTACCGCGAATCAGATCAATAAAGTCGAACGATCGACTGCTCCGGTATGGGAGAACGAATCCTTTGATCGGATGATTCGATCGGAGAGCGATCTCCAGGAAAAATTTGAATACATCACGCGGAATCCGTGGGAGGCAGGGGTAGTCACGGACAAGGAAGACTATACCTGGGTCTGGTATCCCGAAGCCGAATTCGACAAAGACAGGTTCGCGGCAGGCTGCCGCGAACGGCAGGCTGGCAGCCTGCCCTCCCCAGCAGAAGCGCACACGGACCGCGACACCACTCCTCAGATCATCGTCGGCACGCATGCGTTGCTCTATGAGAACGTCACATTCTCAAACCTCGGCCTCGCGGTGATCGACGAGCAGCACAAATTCGGGGTGGCGCAGCGGGCCAAGCTTACCGCGCGAGAGCCGGCACCGGATGTTCTAGTCATGACCGCGACGCCCATTCCACGGACCCTGACGATGACGATTTACGGCGATCTCGAAGTCTCGACCATCGACGAGATACCGCGCGGCCGCGGCGAAATTATCACGCACCTGCTCCCCGCCGAAAAATTGGGAGAAGCGATTACATTCCTGCGGCAGGAACTAAACGCTGGCCGCCAAGCCTACATTATTTATCCGCTGATCGATGAGAGCGAAAAGCTCGATGCCAAAGCCGCGGCGAAAGAGTTCGAGCAATGGCAGGGACGTTTGCGGCCGTTTCGCTGCGAATTGCTGCATGGCCGGGTAGTTTCGCCCGACAAACAGGCGATCATGCAAAGATTTCGTGCCGGAGAAACGCACGCTTTGATTAGCACGACTGTGATCGAAGTGGGCGTCGATATTCCTAATGCCGCAGTCATGCTAATTGAAAACGCTGAGCGATTCGGATTATCGCAATTGCATCAACTACGCGGCCGCATCGGACGCGGCGTGCACACCTCGCACTGCTGGTTGGTTAGTTCCGATAAAAATCCCGAGACGATGACGAAACTGGCGCTGTTGGAGAAGACAACTAACGGTTTTGAAATTGCGGAAGCAGATTGGGAGCTGCGCGGGCCAGGCGATCTTCTCGGCACTGCCCAAAGCGGCCTACCAGAATTAAAACTGGGAGACCTGCGACGCGATGCCGCCTTGATGAGGAAAGCACGACAGGCTGCTCTGGAATTGTTAGAGAACGATCCGGGATTGGACCGACCGGAGAATCAACGTTTCCGGGACTTGATTGTCGAAAGACAGGGACAAACTTTCTCGCACGTCAGCTGATGAAGAATTTTCTTAAATTTCTGATTTTCGTGGTCTTGGTCAGCCTCGGGATCTCGCTTCTCTACGATTACCGGATGAAGCATGGCGGGGTGATTGAGCCAGCCAGAACACCGGAGAAGTATTCGTTCGCTACGGCGCCGCCGGTCGATCGCAAAGAGATTGGCACACTCGAGCAATTCAACCGGGAGCGACGCACCCTCGTTTCAAACGTCATTCCTTCGGTCGTCAGCGTGAAGACATCGAAAAAGATCGCGGTGCGCCGTCAATCCGCGCTCGATCCGTTCGAATTCTTTTTCGGTACGCCGCGCCAGTTCCGCAATCCCAATGAGGAAGCGATGGTGCAAAACTCACTGGGATCCGGCGTTATCGTAACCAATGAGGGCCATATCATCACTAACAGCCATGTCGTCGATCAGGTGGATGATATCGAGGTGCAATTATCCGACGGCCGCATCAAAAAAGCGCGGCTCGTCGGAAGCGATTCTCAGGTTGATCTTGCAGTTTTGAAAATCGACGAACCCGGGTTGAAGCCGTTGAAGCTCGGTGATTCCGATGCCGTTCAGGCGGGTGACCTCGTCCTGGCGATCGGAAATCCTTTTGGCTTCGAGGAAACGGTCACAGAGGGAATCATCAGCTCGAAGGGTCGCCCCAATCGGGATGATAGCTTTGGGAATTATTTGCAGACCGATGCCGCGATCAATCCAGGGAACAGTGGTGGGCCCTTGATCAATCTCAGCGGTGAAGTGATTGGAATTAACACCGCCATCATCTCGCGCACAGGAGGGAACCAGGGAATCGGGTTTGCCATTCCCTCGAATACGGTGCGAGTCGCGCTGGAGAGCCTCTTGAAGAAGGGACGAATCATTCGCGGCTATCTCGGAATCCAGGCTCAAGTGAATCCGCAGAATCCTACCGAGAATGGAGAGGGCGTGGTGATCGGAGATGTTGTTCCGGGGTCGCCCGCGGCGGATGCGCATCTGCAAAAGGGTGACGTCATCCGCAAGTTCAACGGACGGGAGGTGAGAAATTTCCCACAACTTCGCTCACTCGTCGCGCAAGCGGAGCTGAACAAGAAGATCGACGTCGAAGTCGAGCGCGATGGCAAACCGCTCACGGTTTCGCCGGAACTGCGCGAGCAGCCACCGAATTATGGAACCGCGAGTGTCATTCCGCGACCGGGACAACCGAATCCGACCAATCCTGTTCCGCAGCCAAACGCGCCCGACACAACGCCAGATCAGGACGAAAACAATGACAATCCGCTGAGTTTAATTCGAGTGAGTGAATTAACGCCTGATCTCGCAAAACGGCTCGATTTGCCGCCGGGCGTGCGCGGAGTCGTGGTGGACCAGACGGACTTGTCGGAATTGCAGCAGGGCGATGTGATTGAAGAAATCGATCAGCAGCCGGTAACTTCGGTGAACGATTTCAACAAACTTATTGCCAATCTTGATCCAGACAGCACTCACATATTTTCTATGTGCCGGCATCGGGTCCGCTCTTTTGTCGTAGTCCGGCCACGGTAGCAGATTGTCGAAAAACCGTTCTTACCTCCTCTTTCCCCACAGAATGGGGTAGCCTCTCTACCGGTCCGAGCCGGACTGGCGGATCGCCGGGCGTCCCTCCCAACGAGAGAGAGTTTGAGAGAAGGTGTGCTTTGTTCGCGTCTCTTTCGCGTTGGCGAATTGCTCCCTTCTCCGGAAGAAACGTCTGGATAAGGCCATTCAACAGGCTGTCAGGCGCGCTTCGAGGGCGCCGCAACGACGGCACAGATTATCGAAAAACGTCAGGACGCGAAACGCGCGCAACTCCGCCCGCGCATCCGAATCCCCAGTGAATAAACCAATGGACGTCGAAGTCTAACAGGCCATAAAAGTGAAATAACCTTATGAAGCGTTTCCTAATATTTGCCTCGGTCTGTGCGTTCGCGCTGACGGTGTTTCAATCAGGTCGGGCGGATGTCTCAGTCAACTTTTTTTACGACAATTTGAATGGAGGTAACTGGTACGAAGTGGCTGATTACGGTTACGTCTGGCAGCCTGACGCCGCGACGAACCCGGATTGGCGACCGTATACGGATGGCTACTGGGCTTATACCGATGTCGGCTGGACATGGGTATCATATGAGGATTTCGGCTGGGCCACTTATCACTACGGCCGCTGGATTCGATTGCAAGACTACGGCTGGTGCTGGATTCCCGGTTATGAATGGGGACCGGCCTGGGTGTCCTGGCGGACGGGCGGAGATTACATTGGTTGGGCACCCCTACCGCCGGCAGGCGGCGGCGAAATCGTCTACGAAAGCCGACCAATCGGCGGACATGTCGATGCCGAATTCGGAATTGGCCCGGCCTACTACAATTTCATCGATATTCGTTTTATCGGCGAGCCGGTCCTGATTGGACACTACTACCCCTACACTCAGAACCTCGTCTATATCAACAACACGGTGAATGTGACGAATATCACCTATAACAATTCCATCGTCTACAATTATGGGCCGGACTACGCGGTGCTGAGCCGGTATTCGACCCGCCCCATTCAGCGGCTGAAACTCGAACGCACCAGCATCGATCCGCTGCAAGCGGTCAAGGGTGGGAATGTGACCAAGGTTCAAGGCGACAAACTCGTGCTGGCAGCGCCATTGAAACTGCAGAAGCCGAATGCGCAGATTGCCCCTAAAGCGATCAAAGCCAAGATCACTCAACCCAAGATCGAAAACGGTTGG
>QHPN01000172.1 GCA_003219115.1 Verrucomicrobiota bacterium
CATTTCCGGTGTCGCGGCAGCGTCGATCGCTCCTGACGCACGCGCAATGGCCTCCGACGCGCGACGCAATTGTTCGCGGTGACGCGCATTAATCGCGACCGGACTTTCCGCGTTTAATTTCGCGCCTCCGATTCGCCGGTAAATTTCATCGGCCAGTTCCCTTAGACCGGCCCCGGTTTTGCAGGAAAGCCGGATCGCATCCGTCTTCGACCAATCATCATGCGCCAGCAGATCGCTCTTGTTTAAGATGAGCATCTCCCCCGCATCGGTTTTGAAATCGCCCGGTCGCGGAGCGTTGGCATCGACGATGTGCAACCGGAGATCGGCCGTTTCGAGCGCATGCTGGGTGCGTTCGATCCCTTCGCGTTCCACCAGATTCTCCGGTGCGCGCAAACCGGCGGTATCAAACAACCGCAGCGCAATCCCGCGCAGGTTGATTCGTTCTTCAATGGAATCACGGGTGGTCCCGTGTATTTCGCTCACAATCGCGCGATCAAATCCGAGCATGCGATTGAGCAAACTCGATTTACCCGCGTTGGTCGCGCCGAAAATCACGAGGCGCAGTCCCTCACGCAAAATTCGACCGGTCTCAGCGGTCGCGATTAATTTATCAATGTCGCTTTGCAATGAGACGAGGCGGTCCCGAATCGTCCCGGTATCATCCGGCGAAATTCGTTCCTCCGGAAAATCCATCGACGCTTCAACGTGGGCGATGATTTCGATGAGCCGCTGCTGCAACCCGCGAAATTCGTCGCCCAGTCGGCCACGCAATTGTTCGGTCGCGGAGCGCAAGGCCAGGTCCGTCTGCGCCCGAATCAGATCGATGACGGCTTCGGCCTGGGTGAGATCGATCCTGCCATTGAGATAAGCGCGCTCGGTAAATTCCCCGGGGCGCGCCGGACGCGCACCCGCCCGCAAACAGGTTTCCAGAACTTTGGCTGTGACCAGCGCGCCACCATGGCAACTGATCTCGATCAAATTCTCGCCCGTATAACTCTGGGGCGCGCGATGGACCGAGAGCATCGCCTGATCGATGACGCTGCCGTTTTCAATGATTTGGCCAAGGTGCTGCGTATGCGATTCCAGATCCGACGGCGGATGCTTGCCGTGAAAAATTTTGTCAGCGACTTCGATCGCGTTTTCGCCTGAGATCCGTACCAGGGCGATGGCGGCTTCACCAGCCGCAGTAGAAATGGCCGCGATCGTTTCTCGCGGGACAACTGAACGATTCACCTCAGGCCGATACGGAACGGAAATAAGTTGGCTTCCGCCGTCATAAATATCGATACAATACTGAAACGAGACCGCAAACGAGCTATGGCTGGGTATTCAGGCACTCCGCTTTGGAAGAAACTGGGCTACAAGACGGGCATGTCGGCGTTCGTCAATGGCGGACCTAAAAATTACCGTTCATTGCTTGCCTTGCCTGCCGAGCTCCAGGTCGAGTGGCTTACCCATCCGAAATCAGATATCGAGTTCGTCCATCTTTTCGCGATGTCGGCGTCCGAGCTGAAAGCGAAGCTGAAATTCTATCGGCATAAAATCGTTCCTAATGGAGTGATCTGGGTTTCATGGGCGAAGAAGAATTCCGGGGTAGAGAGCGATATTACCGAGGACACGATTCGCGACGTGGCGCTGCCGATGGGACTCGTCGATATCAAGGTATGCGCGGTGGATGAAGTTTGGTCCGGGTTGAAGTTGGTGATTCGGAAAGAACAACGCGCGGGCTAGGCCGCGTCAGTTATCGGCTATCCATCACTTCGCGCAGGGCGGCGACGCATCTTCGGTTTTGCTCCATTGTGCCGATGGTGATGCGAACCCATTCCGGCAAGTTATAGCCTTTCATCGCGCGCACGATGACTTTGCGCTCGAGCAGAGCGCGAAAAACCGAGAGGCCGTCGCCGACATTAACGAGAACGAAATTTGCCGCGCTGGGAATGAACCGCAGATTCATCGCAGCAAATTCTTTTTCAAAATAGCTGCAGCCTTCATCGGTTAACTCTTTCGTTTTGCGCTGATGCGCTTCATCGGCCAGCGCAGCTAATGCGCCGATCTGACCGATGCCATTGACGTTAAACGGCTGTCTCGTTTTCTGGAGCACTTCGATTAATTCCGGCCGCGCAATCCCGTAGCCGACCCGTACACTCGCAAGTCCATGAATTTTGGAGAACGTCCGCAGTACGACAACATTTCGACCTTCGTGGATGTAACGCAGAGTGTCGGGCATTCGGTCGACGAATTCGTAATAGGCTTCGTCGAAAACGACGATGAGGTGTGGCCGCACGCGCGACATGAAGCGTTCAATGGTATCGCCCGATAAAAACGTGCCGGTCGGATTATTCGGATTAGCGATGAAAATCATCTCGGTTCGATCGGTGACAGCGCCGAGGATGGCATCGAGGTCATGGCCGTAGTTGCGGCTCGGCGCTTCGATCGTTTCCGCGCCAAAAACTCGGGCGATGATTTTGTAAGCAACAAAGGCATGCTCGGATGTAACAATGGCGTCGCCACGCTCCACGAACGCGTGAGCAAGCAGCTCGATGATCTCGTTCGAACCATTGCCGAGAATGATGTGATCGGGAGTGATGTTTAGCTTTTTGGCAATGGCGTTGCGCAGATAAAACGCGCCGCCGTCGGGATAAAGATGCGCGTCTTCAATCGCCTCGCGCATCGCCGCGATCGCTTTCGGCGACGGGCCGAGTGGATTTTCGTTCGAAGCCAGCTTGATGATCTCTGCCGGTTCGCAGCCCAGCTCGCGTGCAGTCTCTTCGATCGGCTTGCCCGGCTGATAAACGGCGAGGTCGCGCAACTGCGCATTGGCCCGGTCCCAGATTGATTCCACCGACACAGCTTAAACGAAAATGTCCGAGGGAAAAGACTCGCGACGGCCCGCGTTCTCCGGCAACGTCCCGCCATGCACAGCTTTTATTTGATTGTCGACGCGACAATCGCAGGGGTTACCGTCAACGCCTGGAAAATTCTGGGCTGGACCGGCAACCTCGTTTTTGGCGCACGCTTCATCATTCAGTGGATCGCATCGGAGCGCGCCCGCAAGAGCATTATTCCGGTCGGCTTTTGGGAGTGCAGCGCAATCGGCTCGGTCCTGTTACTGATTTATTTCGCCTTTTACCGCCACGATTCGGTCGGCGTGTTGAGCGCATTATTTCCGTTGCCGGTTTACCTGCGAAATCTTTATTTCCGCTACACTCATCACCACCCGAAACATCCCGGGAACGAGCCACGGCCGGCGGACTGAGGGATAGCGCCCGAAGAGCCAGTCCGTTGACGACATCCTTCTGTAGCCGCGCTCGCCGGCCGCGGCTCCGAGACCAAGGCGATTCCGCCATCGAACGGCACTAGTGCGGCGCAACCGGTCCCCAGCTTCCCACCGCCAGCGCTGTCAGCACGATTTCCACCGCCAGCGAGGCGAGAATAATTCCCATTACCCGGACGAGGACAGCTGCGCCCTGGCGCCCGATGACCCGCAAGATGATATCGGAAAAACGGAGGAAAATGTAGGTTACCAGCAGCACTACCACCAAAACTATCCCCGTCTCGGCTTGCTCCGGCACCGTATAAACATCGTTATCCGTCAGCACGATCACCGCCATCATCGCGCCCGGTCCTGCGATCGAAGGCACGGCCAGCGGAAACACGGCCAGGTCGCGCCCCGCCTCGGGCGATCCTGGTTTGGAATCCAGTCCCCCAAAAAGCATTTTGAGCGCGAACAGGAACAGGATGATTCCGCCTGCCACTTTGAGCGAGTGCATACGAATCCCAATGGCGTCGAGAATAATTTGTCCCGCTACCACGGCTACGACCAGGATGACAGCGGCGTAGAGTGTGGCGCGCAGCGCGGTGCGGTGCCGTTCCGTCCGGGTTAGCGATGCGGTCAAGCCGGCGAAAATCGCGACGTTCCCGATCGGATCGATCGTCGTCCAGATCGTTGCGAAATCTTTGCAAATCTTGATCAGGAGAGGAGACATGTGTTGGAAACGCGGCCTTAGCCTTATACGAACGCCGGATCAAGTGCGAGACAAGGGTGGGGATGTGAAAAGGACTTGTGCGGTGGACCGCCGCAAATCGCTACGACGTTAACGCTTCAACCCTTTTAACGCTCAAGCGAACTACGGGGCGAAGGCCGCGTAAGCTCCTTCACACCTCCGACTTCAGGCTGTGGCAGGCGCGCGCGTCGCCGACGACGAAAGCATCAGACGCGAGATGCCGCTGAAGATCAGGCTGACGCCGATGAGTGTTCCGATCGCCCAATCCGAGCTGACTGGCCAGCGCGCCCAGATCAGGATCCCAAGCAGAAGCGTGATGAAGGCATCGACCAACACCCACCCGGCACTTACCCGGCCACGAATGTTGAAATAGAGAACAAACTCGAGCGCGGCTTCAATCAAGAGAAACGTTGCCAGCACGAGGGTAAGCCAGGCGAGACCGGCAAGCGGATACAAGAGGATCATGAGCCCGGCCGCGCCGTAAACGATCGCAAGCAACAGTTGCCAGAAGAAACCGCCGATGCCGCTACCCGATCGAAACCCGAAGAGGAGATGCCAGACTCCGCTGACGAGCAGGAGCCAGCCGATGACAATCGCAACACCGATCCCGGAAGCGAGCGGAATAGTGATCGCCAAAAGCCCGCAGATCAGCATGAGAATCCCCCAGATCATATTTCCTTTGCCGGTCGCGGAGGTGGAAGTTGAATCATTCATAGCGTTTTATCCGAATACTGCGCGGCAAAGGCACCGATTTCAACGATGAAGGTGCTGGCGAATGATGAACTCCTGCTGGCCCTCACACCGTCGCCTCGCACCTACGGTTGAACGGCAACCTGCGTCACCATTTACAAGACTGAACTGAATGTGTTTCACTGAATTATGGATTTTCTCGCGGCTCATAGCTGCCTGGCGCACGGGCAATCGCCCATGCTGACCGCCTTGCCCGCGCTACTTACGCAAGGACTCTGGGCAAGTCATCACGCCGAGATCACGACTGCCATAGCCGCTTTGTTTGTTGGTATCGTGGTCGGTATCACCGGCATGGGCGGCGGCGCCCTCATGACGCCTGCTCTGATCTTCCTCGGAGTTGGCAATGTTTCCTCCATTGTCACTGCCGACCTAACCGCCGCGGCAATCTACAAAACCGGCGGCGCCGCTGTGCACTGGCGCTGCGGCTCACCTAATCTCCGGCTGGCCGGCTTGCTCATTTGCAGTTCCGTGCCGATGGCCTTCCTCGGGCCGCACCTGGTCCGCTGGTGTACACCGGGAGCGAACATCGATACATTCCTGGTGGGCTGCATTGGCATTGCCACACTCCTGGCAGCAACAACCTATGCCTGGCGCCTCTGCGCGCGGTTAAGACGAAGCGGGAAGAGTCCCCGTCGCACTTCGAGCAACTGCGTCGTGCGTCCGCTGCCTACTCTTTTGGTTGGCGCACTGGGCGGACTCCTGGTTGGTGTTACCTCGGTTGGGTCCGGTTCGCTCATCATGATCACCCTACTAATGCTCTACCCCGCGCTGCCGGCAGTCCAACTCGTCGGCACGGACCTGATGCAGGCAGTGCCGCTGGTGCTTTCGGCAGCGGTATCCAACATTCTCGTCAACGGGCTCGATTGGAGAATTGCGGTTCCGCTTACCCTCGGCTCAGTTCCCGGCTGCATGTTCGGGGCAAAGATCGCGCCACTAATGCGCGGCTCCTATATCCGCCGTGGAATTGTTGTTGTCCTCGTCATGTCCGGTTTAGCATTGCTTGAAAAAGCGCGGTGGCTGGTCCTCGGTTCAGGAGACGACCACTCTCACCCGAAGACCATTGCCCTCATCGGTATTCTGATGCTCTGCCTCGCACCGTTTCTCTCCAAATTGGTGCGACCAAGCCTCGCCTCCTCAATCACTGCGAAACGCGCCCACAGGTGACGCTTCGGAAAGCAAAATCCAAAACCAAACCAAAGCGAGTTATGCCTCTAAGGAATCTAGCGTCTTCTGACCCAAAAGTGTTACCGATGTTCTGACTGCGCCTGCGCCACGAAGCGATTCGATTCAAGGCCTGATCGTTACGCGCAAGAAAGTGGCCGGGATCAGCCTGCCTCAGGCGGGGTACTTAGACAAAACACTTGGCCCGGCTGAATGTCGCTCCCCATGGAGATTCATCAGCTCCGATACTTTGTCGCTGTCGCGGAGGAGGGTAGCTTCTCCAACGCGGCGGAGCGCGAGCATGTATCGCAACCTTCTCTGAGTCAGCAAATTCACAAGCTAGAAGAGGAACTAAACCAGCAGTTGTTCGATCGACTGCCGCGCTCGGTGGTTCTTACCGAAG
>QHPN01000173.1 GCA_003219115.1 Verrucomicrobiota bacterium
GATCGTCCCCGACCAGGGAATACGCGCGAGCGGGCCCTGCACGCGCGCGAACGTCGGATCAGTGCGCATGGTCAGCAACGTTACACCGGGACCTTTGCTGAACGTCAGCTCGAAATCGCCGCGACTCGAATAACGCACCAGGACCTCGCCAATGAGCGATGTCTTCGGCCCACGATAAGAGAGCTGACCGTTGCGAGCAGTCCAGGCGTGGCTGGGTTGCGCGAATTGATGAATCGCG
The DNA here is from genome assembly GCA_003219115.1 of Verrucomicrobiota bacterium. Classification (GTDB taxonomy): domain Bacteria; phylum Verrucomicrobiota; class Verrucomicrobiia; order Chthoniobacterales; family UBA10450; genus AV69. The sequence continues at coordinate 239 of QHPN01000173.1, forward strand.
CATCCCCCAAGACACAGCGCGATAGCCAGCATCAATGCGGTCCGGCCCATGTTAATGTTATATAGACGCGGCTTTCAGCACGGCTGCTTCGCCGTCTCTCTTCGGCACAAGGGAAAGCCGCGGGCACAGCGTCCATTTTCTTTGCAACCGCACGATCAGGTAGAAAAGTTCCATCCGCCATCGAATGGCAAAGCGATTGCCAATGTTACCAGCAAGCACGGCATTCACGGCCGGCGGAATCTGGAAGAGCTGTGTCGGCGTCAGAAAAACTTCCACGAATTCTTTGCCCGCGTACCACGATTCCACAAAACGCAGGTAAACATCCATGGCACGATTAACCAGGCGTTCATAGTGCCGGAACAGGCGTCGAGCCCGCCTGGGGTGATCGAACACTTCGTGCAAAACATCGGCTGCTTGCTCGCCGGCGAGGACGGCAAGAAAAACGCCACTGCTAAAGACCGGATCAATAAAACCGGCCGCATCACCCGCGAGCAGCCAGCGATCACCAGTGAGCTTCTCGTTCCGATACGAAAAATCCGCCGCGGTGTATACCTGTGAAACCCGCCGGCCATCGCCGATGCGATTGCGCACGAGTGGTTGTTCGTTGATCGCGCGCTCGAAAAATTCTTCGGCCGATAGCCCGGACTTTTTGAAGTCCGCCGCCTCCAGCACGATGCCGACACTGGTGCGGTCATTTTCAAGGGGGATGACCCAGAACCAACTGTCCAGCGTGCGAACCATCCGAGTGAGTGTGCCATCAATTCCAGCCTCTCGTTCCACACCTTCGTAGTGGGCAAAAAGCGAGAGCTTCTGCAAATGCTGATAACTTTTCTTCAGCTTGAACTTGTTTCCTATGACCGAATTGCGCCCGCTCGCGTCGATCAAATATTTGGCGCGGAGTTCGCGCCCAATCTTTCTGTATCTGGGGTCGTTCATCCCGGCCTGTTCAAGATCGCGAATACGCAGCGTCACGCCGTCGTCATCGAAGGTGACGTCATCTACGGAAGTTTCTTCGCAAATTTCTGCGCCCGATTCGCCGGCATGATCGAGCAGCATTTTATCGAATTTGGACCGCGTCACCTGGTACGAACGATCCGTCCGGGAAGCGAACCCATCCTTAAAATAAAACTTGGCCGCTTTCTCTCCTCCTGCTTCCGCGATTTCGCCGCCAAATTTTTCGACAAAATGCGCGCGCAATTTTTCCTGCAAACCGAGCCGGGTAAATGTTTGCATGCTGAAAGGCAGAAGCGATTCACCGATGTGGAAACGCGGAAATTTCTCGCGTTCGAGGACAATGACACGACGCCCCGCTTTGCTCAGCAGCGTTGCTGCGGTGCTGCCGGCGGGCCCGCCGCCGATGATCGCTACGTCATAGTTTTCCACCATCCGGAAAATTAGCCGACTTCGTCGCGAAGCAAAGCGCTGGTCGCCCCGCCCTGTCGAGGCGACAAACGCACGGCGACTGAGGGCCATGGCTGCAGCGCTTGTCTGGCGAGTAATTTCGTATTAACGAAACAACGCTGTGAAATTGATCGACCGCTTCGTCAGTCGCGAACTGATCGTGAGCCTCTTGTTCGCGATCTTTGTCCTCAGCCTGGTCCTCGTCGTCGGGAATATTTTCCGCAAGCTTTTGCCCCTCCTCGTCAATCACGATGTCCCTGTCGAATATCTCGTTAGTTTTATCGCCTATGTCCTCCCCTTTTCCCTCATCTTCACCATTCCGTGGGGATTGTTAACCGCGATCCTGCTGGTCTTCGGACGATTGTCGGCCGACAACGAATTAATCGCGCTTCGTTCTAATGGCGTGAGTGTGCCCCGAGTCTGCGCTTCGCTTGTCCTGATCGCGCTGGTTTGCACGGGGATCAGCTTGTGGCTCAACGTGCAGGTTGCGCCTGCCGCCCAGGAAAAGTTGCGCTCCAATCTTTACGACCTGGCGATACGGAACCCGATGGCGCTCTTCGGCAGCGACCAGGTTATCGACGAGTTTCCCGGCCGCAAAATTTATGTCGGAAAAAAGGACGGCAACAAATTGGAGAATATTACCGTCTTCGAAATGGATGAACAGGCGCTCCCAGTGCGGGTGACATTTGCGCGGACCGGAATATTGGAAGCCGATCTGCCGAACAAACGGATTCTAATGAGACTTTACGATGCCCGTTACCAGCAGCGCGATGAGAAAAATCCGCTCGATCTGCGCAAAATTCGCGACGGCATCAATATGGCTGAAGGCACGCTGCCGATCAGTCTCGACGAACTTTACGAGAAAGAGAAAAAACGCCCGAGCCGTTCCGCGTTGTCAATCACGCAACTAGTCGACCAATTAAAGAGTGCGAACAAGCGCGAGCGCAGCGCCAGCCGCACCGAGTTGAACAAGCGCTTTTCAGCCCCGTTTTCCTGTATCGCTTTTGCCCTCGTCGGCGTGCCGCTTGGCATCACCGCGCACCGACGCGAAACCACCATCGGTTTTCTCATGGCTCTGGTGATTGGATTTTCCTACTTTGTTTTTTGGATCGTCGCCGACACTCTCCGGAATAATCCCAAGGTTCATCCGGATCTATTGGTCTGGTTGCCGAACGTTCTCTTCATCGCCCTGGGAGCAGTTCTCTTTTTCCGTTTGAGTAAACGCTGAGCCGGAAACGGCGACGGTCATAGACGGCTGCTACAACGGCCTGCCAGTATGAGCTCGAACCGCTTGCCGCCATTGCCGCACGCAGCTATTCTACCCGCTCCGAATTCTGGCGCGTTCGTCTAGTGGTTAGGACACAGCCCTCTCAAGGCTGGTGCACGGGTTCGACTCCCGTACGCGCTGCCATGCCTTTTCATAGGTAAAACGCCCCAAAAAGATTCTCGTTAATTCCTGATTATTGCGCTCCCCGTATCTACGATCGGCCCGCCATTCAAACAATTCCTAATCTGTTACAGCGGCCGTTTGCGCAAATTTGATTAGCCCATTTTGGAAGCCATACTGAATCAATTGCGCCACGTTGCGCGCACCGATCTTCGTCATCACGTTGGCGCGATGTGTTTCCACCGTGCTTACGCTCAGAAATAGTTTTTTCGCGATTTCCTTGCTGCTGTCGCCCGCAGCAATAAGGGCGAGGATCTCTTTCTCCCTGCGCGTGAGCCCCGGGCGCCGCTGCGTTTCCGGGTCCTGGAAGCCTTTCCTTCGTAGAGATTTTGCAAGGGCATTCACGGTTCTGGGGCAAAGATAATGATCTCCGCCGCAGACTCGCTCGATTGCTTGCAAAAAATCCGACCGGCTACAGGTCTTCTCGAGAAAACCATCGGCGCCAGCGCGCATGGCGGCGAGAACGTCTCCTTCCTCGACAGTCGTGCAGTAAAGCAAAACACGAGTGGCCGGCGCCACGCGCTTAATGTCTGCCACCAGCGCGACGCCACTCTTGCCAGCGATATCCACGTCCAGCAGCAACAGGTTAGGGATGAACCGCTGACAGATTAAAAGCGTTTCCGCGGCCGTGCTCGCTTCCGCCACTAGTTCGCAATTTCGATTTCCCTGCGAAATCATCGAGAAAAGCGACTCACGCGTCAAAACGTGATCATCGGCAATGGCGATGCGCAAAGGCTCCACTGCGAGCGTGGTTTTCATGAATGCTGGTAATTATGGTCACAAGCGAGTCATAGATACAAGGGTTTTCTGGGGCCAAAGCTACTGACTTTCCTGTAGGCAAAAATACAGGGTCACCGCCCTGTTCTAGCAATCGCGATTTGTGATTTAATCGCAGTCCTCCCTTGAGAACAAGCATCGTCGCACCGTGTCGTGCATTTCGTCCCGGCGAAGCCATAAGCAGCCACCGGCAAACGGCCACTAGCCCGGGCTGCATCAAGAGGTCCGCGACCTGCAAAACCCCAAGGCTCAAACAATAACCGGAATTAACGAGAAAAACGAATGTTAAAAGGTCAATCCGCCGCAAAAAGAAAAAAGATTCAAAAGAACCGACGAGAAGCGCGGCCATTTATGGCGTTGCTTTTCGCCAGCATCACGCTCGCCATGGCGACGCTCGTCGGCGCATCCAGTTCCCCGCAAGTCGAGCAACTTGGCCAAATGGCCATTCACCGAAGCGCCCATAAAGCGACGGCGCTTTCCGATGGCCGCGCCCTGATCACCGGTGGCCGCAACACTGCCGGTATTGTGATTGCGGATGCCGAAATCTTTGACCCGAATACCGGTGAATCCTCAGCGGCTGCTTCGATGGCAACAGCCCGCGTGGATCACACCGCCACACTGCTCAAGGACGGCCGAGTCCTAATAACTGGTGGCAGCAATGCGACTGGCACTCTGAATTCGGCGGAAATTTTTGACCCGAGCACTGGAACTTTCAGTGCGGTAAGCGGCAGTATGAACATGGCCCGGGCGCGCCACACTGCGACCTTGCTCAGCTCGGGCAAAGTGCTGATCGCGGGCGGTGACGTTACTCCAACTCTGGTTGACCCGAACGGGACCGATGTCACCGGCACAGCGGAAATCTTTGATCCCACTGCGAGAACATTCGGCGACTTGGTTCTTCTGCAGAGATCACGCAGCGGGCACACAGCGACATTATTTTCCAATGACTCGGTGTGGCTGGTGGGCGGTGGCAACAACACGATTGAGAGCTTCAGTGCCAGCGCCGAGGCATTCACCCTTTCAGACACTACGATGACTGCGATGCGCAGTGGGCACGACGCGATTGCTTTGAGTGATACGCGCCTGCTCTTCCTGGGCGGCGACCCCGATCACACCATCGACGAATTTAACCCCTCCACTGACGTGCTCACGCTCAAGGCGACGATGGACAGCGCGCAATCGAGCGCGTCGCTGCTGGCCAACGGGAAGATTCTTGTTCTCAGTCCGAACGTCGCCGGCGTCTATTCGCCGGACGCGGTAGATCAAGCGACCGCGTTTACTCCCTTCGATGAAGTATCGGTGCCGAGCAGCACAGCGTTGAAACGCACAGGTCAGACGGCAACGGAACTTTCCAGCGACAAAAAGATTCTAGTCGCCGGCGGCGAGAACGCGCAACACCAGCCAATGCTCCAAATTGCCGCGTTCAATCCGGTCCGGATCTGGACCGATAAAGACGACTATCTGCCGACGGAGCCTGTTTTCCTGTTCGGTTCAGGCTGGAAACCAAACGAAAACGTTTATCTCTACGCTGTAGATTCAGAAACCGAGCAGTGGACCTATGGGAGCACCGAAGCGGCGGATGCGCAGGGCTCTTTCGCAGTAGAGCCTCTGTTTATCGTAGAGATGCGTCACCTCGGTACGCTGTTCAACGTTTCTGCCGTCGGTGCGCAATCGAACATGCAGGCAGATGTAGAGTTTACCGATGCGGGCATCAACAAAGTAAACGTAGTAGGAGCCCAGACGCCGAGCCCCCTCGTGCCGGGGAATGGTGTGAGTTACGGGAGTACAGCTGCCAATTCCGTAAATGTGACATTCAACGGTAATAACAACACCTGCTCTGTTAGTCTAAGCGCCTCAGGTCTGCCGGCTGGAGCCGCAGCTGCGTTTAGTCCCAGTTCATTCTCGTCGACGGGTACTCAAATGAATTCGCTCCTCACCGTCAGCACCACGACCGGTGTGGCTCCGGGCACATACAACTTTACGGTTACAGCAACCGCGGGCGGTAACTGCCAAGGCAGCAATGCATCAACCGGTGCTACGCTGGTTGTCGCCAATCCTCCAGCCAAGTACGTGGTAACATCTAGCGACAACAATCCGGCGGCGGGCTCTGCCGTCACAATCTCCGCGCAATTGGCTGACTCCGGCGGCCTCCCGGTGCCGATCGCGGGTAAGCTGGTAACCTGGAGCAAAACTGGCACCGGCGGCTCATTCTCGTCGGCAACGAGCACGACCAATGCTAGCGGAGTCGCTACCGTTTCGTTCACCACCGGCACGACCGCAGAAATTGTCTACATGGTGACCGGTACCGACAACAGCAGTCCCACCAATTTCACGGGCATCAGCGCCAACATCACCACCAAGGCAGGTGCTGCGAGCAAACTGTTGCTAAGTGGTTCTACCGCCGACTTAGCTGCTGGCGCCACACGACAACTGACAGCGACGATTGAAGACGCAAACAACAACGTCGTCACTTCAGGTGCGGATAGCACACTGAGTGTGAATTTCGCCAAGACCGCGGGTACAGGCACCGTAACCGGCCTCGGTTCGAGCACGGCC
>QHPN01000174.1 GCA_003219115.1 Verrucomicrobiota bacterium
GAACCCGGTCACGTCAAATTCTTCTCGATATTCGCGCATGAGCGCGGCGCCGAGACGTCCACCGGAACCGATGATTACAATTTTCATGTTGTAGCTGCCGCCGTCTCTGGCGGCAGAACTAATAAACTGCCGGTGAGCAGCCTTCGCCGAGCTACGGCCCGCCAAGGGACACCGGCAGCTACAACACGCAGGGCCAAAATCATTTAGTAGCGCTTGTCAGTATCTTTCCGCGCGTTCGAGCAACGCTTCCCACCAGGATGGATTGGCGATGTACCACTGGATAGTCGAATCGAGCCCTTCTTTGAAACTTTTTCGCGGTTTCCATTTCAACTCGCCACGTGCGCGCGCCGAGTCGATCGCGTAACGCCGGTCGTGGCCCAGCCTGTCGGTTACAAATGAAATCAGGGTCTCTGGTTTGCCCAGTTTCTTCAGAATCATTTTGACAAGATTTAGATTCACCAGTTCGCCATCGCCTCCGAAATTATAAATCGCCCCCGGTTTCCCTTCCAAGAGCGCGGCCACAATCGCAGCGCAATGATCCTGGACATGAATCCAATCGCGCACGTTGAGGCCGTCGCCATAGACCGGGAGAGGATCGTCGCGCAACGCCTTGATAATCATGAGCGGAATTAATTTTTCCGGAAATTGATACGGCCCGTAGTTATTCGAACAGCGCGTCACGATCACTTCCTGGCCGTAGGTCTTGTGGCAGGCGAGCGCGAGAAGATCGGCGCCGGCTTTGCTCGAGGAATAGGGCGAACTCGGATTGAGGGGCGATTTCTCGGTGAATTTGCCGGTCTTTCCAAGCGAGCCATAAACTTCGTCGGTCGAAATCTGAACAAAGCGCTGCACGCCATGCCGGCGCGCGCAATCCAGCAGCACGCTCGTGCCAACGACATTGGTATGAATGAAATTGAGCGGCGAATTGATGCTGCGGTCGACATGCGACTCAGCAGCAAAATTAATCACGGCGTAAAATTGGTGCTCGGTCATGAGCGCGTCCATTTGGTCGGCATTAGCAATATCGGCTTTGAAAAATTCGTAGCGTTCGCCATGTTCCTCGACCACGCCATCAAGATTGGCGAGATTACCGGCGTAAGTGAGCGCATCGACGTTGGTCACGCTGGCCGGCTTGTAATGTTGCAAAATATACCGAATAAAATTGCTCCCGATGAAACCGCAGCCGCCCGTCACGAGAATGCGCATTGCAGCGCGTACTAGCAGCGGGGAACGTGGCGCGCTAGCAGATTTTCCGATGCTGCCTTTCAAAGCAACACACAAAGTCCACAAAGGTCACAACGGATGACTGAGAATGAAATTGCCAAACACATTTTGGACGCTGCCTTTCTTGTCCATACCAGGCTTGGTCCGGGTGTTTTTGAATCGGTCTACGAAGTTCTACTCGCGTATGAGCTGCGAAAGAAAGGTTTAACGGTCGAGCGGCAAAAGCCGATGTCGATTACCTATGATGGTGTTCGATTCGATGAGGCATTCCGATCGGATTTAGTTGTGAACGGAAAAGTCATCTCGGAACTTAAGTCCGTCGAAAAATTGTCTGCCGTTCACGCGAAACAGGTCCTCACTCAGTTGCGTTTAAGTGGATTGAAGCTTGGGTTACTCATCAACTTCGGCGAGGCGCATCTAAAGAATGGAATTAAACGAATTATCAACGGCCAACTAGAAGACAAAGATCCCGCTGACATTTCTTGGTGACCGTTGTGACCTTTGTGTCCGTCGTGCGAGAAATTCCGAAATGAAGTACCTCACCAGCGTTGGCCCTCGAAGTATAAGCGCACCCGATTACGATAAAGTCGGGGCCTGGCAAACGCGCTTCGCGGAAATCGATTGGGTTCCGTGGATGATTATCGCACTGGCCGCCTTCCTCCGCTTTTTTCTGCTCGGGATCAAGCCGCCGCATTTTGACGAAGGGATAAACGGCTGGTTTGTCGATCAAGTGATGAAGAACGGGTTCTACAGATACGACCCGACAAATTACCACGGTCCACTGCACTTTTACGTTTTGCTGCTCTCGCAAACTTTGTTCGGCCGAAATCTCTGGGCCTTACGTCTACCGGTCGTGCTCGTAAGCATCATCTGCGTCTGGCTGACGATGAAATTCGCGCCGTTTGTCGGGCGAACGGTGACTCGCATGGCGGCGCTGGCCATGGCGGTTTCACCGGGCTTCGTTTTCTATGGCCGTTACTCGATCCACGAAGTCTGGTTGGTGCTCTTTTCGATGTTGTTCATTCTAGGCGTGCTCGGTCTCTGGAAATTTGGAACGCCGGACTATCTTTGGTGCGTCGGCATGGGAGTGGTCGGCATGGTCCTGACGAAAGAAACCTATATTATCCATCTAGGCTGCGCGATCGTTGCGGTGCCGGTTCTGCTGATTTCCAACGCGCTCGATCGGCCTCCTGACGCGCGGCCAGCCCGGCAAAGCTGGGATTATGTCGATCTTGCAATGGTCCTCGTGACCGGCATTGCGCTGCTCGTCTTTTTTTATTCCGGAACATTCTTTCACTGGAGTGGTGTAAAAGGGCTCTACCAAGCCTACGCCGCCTGGTTTGCCACCGGCCACGAGGGGCATGGCCATGAAAAGCCGTGGCATTACTGGGTATCGACGTTGATCGTGCGCTATGAGTGGCCCGTTCTCGCGGGCTTAATTTTCTGTTTGTCTTATCAGCGCTTCAAGAACGTCAGTCTGCGTTATCTCGCGATCTACGGCATTGGGACGCTGATTGCTTACAGCATTGTCCGTTATAAAACGCCCTGGTGCATCATCAGCTTTATCTGGCCCTTTTTGTTCATCTTCGGGGCGGCACTCGTTATCGTTCCTCTAAGATATCGTCTCGCGACATATGTTATATCGGCAACACTATTGTGCGCTTCGCTTGGATCGACAATCTGGCTCAATTACTTTCGCTGCACAACGGACAGTGAGCCTTACGTTTATGTCCAAACCTACAACGACATTTATAAATTGACCGATCCGTTGTTCACCCTCGTCCGGCGAAATCCAGTTTACTATCAGTTGACCGGGCACATTATCCGCACCAGCGCTTATCCGCTACCGTGGATGCTGGATGATTTTCCGCATATCGGTTATTACGAGCAGGGCAATCTTCCCCCAAAACTCGATGCCGCTTTTCTCCTCGTGCAGGAGGATCGAATCGCCGATGTCGAATCGAAATTACATGAGGCTTATTACACCGAACCTATGCGGATTCGTGCCTACCAGGACCTTTCGAAAGTGTATTTCAACGCCAAGGTTTTCAAGGATGTCTTTCCTGGCCGGCGACCCGAGTTCAAAGGAAAAGGGCCCGGTTAGGGACATGGTGCGCTGGCAATGAAATGGCTTTCCGCCGGGGTAACTTTCGTCAACTGTTCGACCGTTTGCGGCCTGATTCTCGGGATGGTAGGCGGCGGCCTGACCTTCTCGATCGCGGCCATCTCGATTTTATTCGGCGCGGCTATTGCAGCATATCTAATAGCCTCGGATTCTAAGCCTGATGTCTTAGAATCGTCGAAAGCGCAAGCAAACATTTGTCCCGACGCGAGATGGCAACAGCGTCGCGGCGCAGATGTCGTGTTGCAGCATTCTTCTTTCGTTAAATATCGGCATGCATGGAAATGGATCTTGGCAGCATGTTTCGCCATTTTCGCATTTCGCTCCTTTTGCTGGCTGCTTTACATCGACAGCGAGGAGCTGAAAATCCAATCGCCGAACAATCTCGGCGATCTCGCGCTGCACATCACTTATATCAAAAATTTCGCGAACGGGGTTTCTCTCTGGCCGGACAATCCCATCTACGTCTTCAGCAAACTAAGATATCCGGCGGGCATTGATTTGTTCAATGCCCTGTTTTGCTGTCTGCATATTGATCTAACACGAAGCTTGGTCTGGACCGGACTGCTGGCTTCGCTTGCGACCTTTTACGCTTTTTATCGCTGGGGCGGTTCCTTTGCGGTGGCCGGCTTTCTCTTTAACGGCGGCTTCGCCGGGTTCCAAATACTCCGCTCTTCGACGTTTCTTAAATTCCTCGATTATCAAGGCGATAAAACTATCGCGTGGAAGAGTATCCCACTGGCGATGTTCGTGACGCAACGCGGGATGCTCTATGCGATTCCAGCCGGTCTGCTTCTGCTCTGGCACTGGCGGGACAAGTTCTATGGTGCAGAAACCCGGCAAGATCGACCCGCTTCGCGCCCAACGGGCAGCCGATTGAATCAATCAGCTGGGTCGCCCAGCTCCTTCCATTCGCCTCCTTCTCCGAGTGGATCGTCTCCGATTGAAGGAACTGCCCGGCCTCGCCGGGCCTGGCGACATCATCGGCTCCTGCCATTCTGGGGAGAGCTTTCCATTTATGCGTCGATGCCGCTGTTCCATGTCCACACTTTTCTCGCCCTCTCGGGTGTTCTCGTCTGCTTGTTTCTCTGCGGCGACGCGCCAATGCGCCGGCACATTGCGATCCTGATCGCGAGCGCATTTCTTCCAGCCACTTTCTTCGTCTGGTCGATCAGCGATAATTTTCGCGCTGCATCCATGCTGGAGTGGAACCGCGGTTGGGTTATGCACGATCCCGAGCTTGGCCGGCCAACCATTTTCCAATTCTGGTTCGCAAATTTCGGGATCTTTATTCCGCTTGCGCTTTATCTGCTCGGTGTCTGCTGGTGGCGCCTTTGGAAATCCGGCATCCATTGGAATAAAAAAATGCCGGGAAAAATCGCGTTTCTTCTGCCGGCCGCTGCAATTTTTATTTCCGGTCTGCTCTTTAAATTTGCGCCGTGGGAATGGGACAACTTAAAGCTCATGATCTGGGCCTACTTTCTTGTCCTTCCATTTCTATGGACCGATCTGATCGCGCGATGGCCTCTCGAGGTGCGCGTCGTCGTCTGTATCGCACTCTTCGCCTCCGGGTTTGTCAGCTTGTTCGGCGGCCTCGCGGCGGGAAGGACAGGCTTTGGATTTGCGAATCGCGCAGAACTCGATGAGGTCGGTGCTGCGATTCGAAACGTGCCGGTGGAAGCGCGTTTCGCCGCGTATCCGCTCTACAATCATCCTCTTTTACTTCAGGGTCGAAAGGTCGTGCTCGGTTATCCAGGACATCTTTGGACGCAGGGTTTTAATTACGCAGGGACGGAGAATCAACTTCGCCAGTTGATGGAAGGCGCGGGAAACTGGCGAGAAATCGCGCGTGGCCTGCGTACTCGTTATCTATTTTGGGGGCGAGAAGAACAAAGCAATTACCGAACGAGCAAGCGGCCGTGGGAAAAGGCCGCCTGGTTAACTGCGTCTGGCGATTGGGGCGCAATTTACGATTTGGAGCAGCCGCCGCAACCTTCCGCGGCGCACTGAAATCTCGTCTCAATCCGGCGCCGGGCCGGGTGCGATGCTTAGGACGATTTGCCCGGCGGCAACCTGTTTCTCATTGACCAGCGCCTCGACCTTGAATTGCAACAGCTCGTCGATCCCAGCCAATTTTTCAGCGCGCAAAACAATCCGTTCCTGCGGACGCACCGCATGAAAAAATTTCATTCCCCGAATCGCTGAGAGCAAAAATCGCGGTCTTGCATCTTCCGGATGCGCCGCGGCCGCCGCGATGCCAGCCGTTTGCGCGAGCGCTTCTGTCAGGATCACGCCCGGCACGAGTGGGTTGTCTGGAAAATGACCGGCGAACATTGGATCGTCGCTTTCAAAGGTGGTCGCGCATTCCGCGAAAATGCCGGGATCGCACGCGATCAGTTCCTGCACGAAAACGAACGGCGGACGGTGCGGCAAGCCAAGATCGACAATCGATTTCGGCGCGTTTCTCGTTTTCCTCACGCGCGTGAACTTTCCGGCAGGTCAGCCGCTAACGAAATAAGCGAACTTCCAGCTCCCGTTGACACGACGAACGCCCGCGCGGTAACCATCGTAGTTGAGCGCTGGCTCGGCGAACTGCGGTGGCGCAACCATGTAATCGCCTTTCTTTACAAATTTTTCCGAAAGAATGCCCTGTAATTCCGGCCAAAGCCCCTGCTCTTCCCAATATTGAAACACGCCGTTGCCCGAAGCCTCTGGATTAAGCCTGTATCCAAAATCGTCGGTCATCATCGTAGAGAGCGTTTTCACATCGTGAGCTGCGACCGCTTTCCGCAGCCGCCCGACAAACGCGTCAAAATCGACATCGGCATTTTCTTCGCGCGGCTGGGGTGCGGTCTTCTTGGTCAGCTCCGCCTTCTTCTCTTTCTGTTTTCGGGTGAACGTTTGGCAACCGCTTATACCAATCGCGAGCACGAGCAGGACGGAAGCTATTTTCTTCATCACCCTACACGTTTGTCACGTTTGTGATTTGGATTCAAGGCCGACCTGCCGCTGCTCTGGCGACGCACCGCTGTGAAGCGATTGCCGTTGCCGTCTTCGAAACGGATGCGCGAGGAAAATCAAGTAGATCGCGCTGGTAAGATCGGCAAACGAACATGGTGGACTCGTTAGGCGCAACCCGCCTTTGCGTAAGACCGCGAAAACATTTTCGGCCGTGAGTGCGGCTGGACGCGGGATGCT
>QHPN01000175.1 GCA_003219115.1 Verrucomicrobiota bacterium
ATACTCTTGGTCATCCGGGCTTTTCGTTTTTAGAACTGCGTGCATAGCCTGGGTATCGCCGCGCTCAATCACGTCGCGCCAGGCGCGCTCCATTTCGCGGTTAGCTTTTGGATTGAGAGCGACAACACGATCGTGAAGTTCTCGGGCGTTTTTGTAATCACGCAATAACCAATAAGTTGATTTGGCCGAGGTGAGTACCTTGGGATTTTGTGGATCCAGGTCGACGGCATGATTGAAATTGCGAATGGCATCATGCCAGCGGTTCTGCCGGCGGTCGATGTATCCACTCCACTCGAAGATTCGCGAATCGTTAGGTAACGTGTGGCTGGCTACGTCCAGCTCGTCCCGGGCCCGATCGTAATCGAAATAGCCATTGTAAAGGTGGATGGCTAAAGCAAGATGAGCTTCGCCTGAATTCGGTTGGAGCTTGAAAGCGGAATCGATTGCGGACTTTGCCAGCTCAAGACGTGTCTGCGTGTGATCGATGCCTTTGAAATAAACTCCGTCTTGCGCCTCGGCCAGTCGGCAATAAGCGAGAACAAAGCCTGAATCGCGCTCTATTGCCTGGTTAAGTAAGCCGATGGCGCGGGAATAAGCAGCCGCCATCTCCTTACCTTCCATATTGATGGCTTGGTCGATCAGACTCTTCGCCTCAAGGTAAAGATTGTAGCCCGTGATGTCTTTGGTCGGCCGTTGTTCGAGGGCTGCTTTCTCGCGCAATGAGATCCTGGCCTGAAGCTGGGCCGCGATTTTTTGTGCAATCTCAGTCTGAATCGCAAATACATCCGCCAGATCACGATCGTAGGTTTCAGCCCAGAGATGCGCATCGGTGTGCGTATCGATAAGCTGGGCATTAACCCGCGCGCGGTTCGCGACTCGCTGGACGCTTCCTTCCAAAACGTGGCTTACTCCGAGGACGCGGCCGATTTCGCGAAGGTTACGCGGAGTGCTCCCTTCGTACTGCGATACCGAAGTATGACTAATTACTTTTAAGTCAGCGATTTTGGCGAGGTTCGATAGGATCTCTTCCTGTACGCCGCGTGCAAAGTACGCGTTCTCTTTGTCAGCTCCCAAGTCTTCAAACGGCAAAACAGCGATGCTTTTTTCTCGTATGGGCAATAGGGTTGAGACCGTTCCTTGCGCGTGCTGCCGCCACGAAAGATAACTCCCCATGCCAAACACGCTCAGGGCGAGCAAGGCGAAGCTCGCTGTCGCAAGAACCAGGTTTCGCCGGCGACGAGGCTCAACCCCGACTGCTTTGCGACAAGCACGCAACGAATTCAATAACTCACGGGCGGATTGCGGTCGTGCATTTGGATCGGTTGCCAGCATCGAACAAAGAAGATTCGCGACCGACGCGGGAACATTCGCCGCGGTCAGGTCTTCCAGCGGCAACTGTCGTTGGTGATTGCGCAGTTGCATTACCAGGTCGCTTGCGAACGGCGCTTTGCCGCAGAGGAGATACCAGAGGGTCGCGCCTAACGAGTAAATATCTGAGCGCGCATCGAGCGATGCTTTGTTTGAATCGAATTGCTCCGGACTGGCAAACTCCGGAGTTCCCGAAAAGCCGGGGTGGCTGGCATGATCCTCCAGCGCAACCACAGCTTTGGCCAGACCAAAGTCAATGACCTTGACCAGCATTGAATCCGTCCCACTTAACTCGTGCGGAACAATCATCAGGTTACTCGGTTTTAGATCCCGATGAACCAAGCCACGACTTTCAGCAGCGACGAGCGCGCGACATACCTGCTCGGCGACATCGAGTGCCGATGAAACGTTGAGTGAACCATCGCGACGCACGTGCATTTCGAGCGTTTCGCCATGGACCAGCTCCATGGCATAGAAACACTGGCCGTCGCTTGTTTCGCCGAAATGAAAAACGCTTGCTACGTTGGGATGTCGCAATTGCGCGGCCGCGCGTGCTTCCCGCCGAAATCGCTCGCGTGCTTCCGGCCTGTCAGAGTAGGCGGCGCTGATCACTTTCAATGCCACCGGTGAATCCAGATTCAGATCGAGCGCCCGATAAGTAATTCCCATTGCGCCCCGACCCAACTCATCAAGAGTTATTCCATCGTCGCGCACACAAACTTCGTAGTGCTGAAACCGGCGGCTACTAACTCCCGGTTCATTCAGGCCGCCGCCAAGCAAACAGTTCAAGCAACCTGACGCGGCAGTTACGCTCTCCAATAACGTGCCGCATTGTTCGCAACGCATGAGTTCTTTCTCGAGAAGTGGCATAAGCAACCCTGCTTAGCCAGGACAAAGTATCAGACGTTTATGACACGACTTCTGGAAGGTCTGCTGCCCGAGGTCTTGGGCGTTGTGGGAGCCTTGCCATTGCGGGATGTCCTCTTTCATAGCACTAGAGAGCGGCGGTCAGAACACCGCGTAAGTAGCGCAACTCCTCATCTACATCATCGGCCGGACCGATTGTACGAGCGACTTCGTCTCGCAAGAAAAAACGATAACGCGTCCGCAATCGCGAAAGATGACTTCGCAAGGTTTCGACTGGCATGGCGAGGCGGGATGCAACTTCTTCGTGAGCGGGAAGTCCCACCCCACCACTAAGGAACGGTTTCAATCCGTCAAAAAGACGCTCTTTCGACGCGCTCCCGAACTCCCGTTTCACTCGTTCCAAGGCACGCGACACCAGTGAGGCGGCCCACCGCTGCTCGTACTGCTTCTCCTCGTCCAATGGAATGACCGTACATTCGTTTGCGGACAGCGACTCGATGGCTTCGACTTCTTCTTCCAAAAGCACGAACTCGCAATTGCCGCCGCGCTTGAGAGCGCGCTCCCGATCCCAGACATCAGCCAAGTAGTGCTTGAGCGAGGCCAGCAGGAATGAACGAAACTTTCCTCTTCTATGGTCCGTCTTGGTGTAAGCTTTGCTTTCTAACAAGTAAGCGAAAAACCCCTGAACCAAATCCTGTGCATCGGCAGGATTGTAGCCGCGTCGCCGCACAAAGCTGTAAAGTGGCGGCCAATAGTCATGGCAAAGCTGGGCCAGCGCGGCGTCCGCTGATCCGTTGTCGAGCGTGCAGGCAGCGATAACGCTCCAGTGGGTGGTGGCAAAGGAAGCGCCTCCTTCTCGGAGCGTACCCGGAATCGCTTTCACCCAAAAATGTGTATCTAAAACTCATACTAATGACAAGATTTTACGCTCGGCGGTAACTTCCATGCTCAGTCATCTCTAGCGAAATCGAGGAATCCTGGATGGAGTCTTCAAGGCAAAGCTATGGGATGGAAAGCCTGGCCTCGCCGACTGCGTCGGCTGTGTTGCAGCTTCGACTCCGCTTCGCTCCGCTCAGAATGACGGGTTAAATCTGACCGCTTCTACCGCTGCGCTGATCTGGGAATCTCCAATCTCATCGGTCACCTCCTTCAGTCCCTTCGCGAGCCCTGCCATCTGCCTTTTCATTTCTTCAATTGTCGCCGCCTGTTCCTGCACTTTGCGATGTTCCTTGAGAAATTCGTTCAGTAACATGGCATTGACTGCTTCGTAGCGAACCGTGCTGACCTTGCCTTCCTCGTCGCGTACCACCAAGTCGGGATCGATCTTCTCCACTTCCTCGGCAATCAAACCAAACTGCGGGATCTTGTCCGGATCCAGTTCTTCCTTGTAGCGGAAGGTCACTGGCTTAAACGCCAGGAGCGCTTCACTCGCTTTATCCATCGGTTTGATCGCAGTTTTATAACGAGCCGAAGACTGCACCGTCCCAAGTTGACCGTTCGCATTAATGATCACCCCTACTCCGTTGGCTACGGTCTTGCCCGAGATTCCACCAATAAAGGTTTTCTTCTGCGTTGCATTACCAATGCGAGTGGTGTTGGCGTCGCTGGAGTTGCCTACAACGTTAGCTCCAATGATGATGTTGTTACTTCCGGTAGTCAGATTCGATCCCGCACCTAGTCCAAGCGCGACGTTGTTTCCGCCCGTGGTATTGTTGGCCAGCGCGCCTTTTCCTGACGCGGTGTTGTTATTGCCAGTTGTGTTCTTGAATAGCGCCTGAAAACCGCCGGCGGTGTTATCCGTCCCGATCGTATTGTTATAGAGCGCCTCAAAACCGGTGGCGGTATTGTCGTTGCCGGTCGTGTTGCTGAAAAGCGCAACGGTTCCACTCGCCGTATTGTCGCCGCCGCTGCTATTGCTGGCGAGTGCATCAACGCCAAAGGCGGCGTTGTTGATGCCATTGTCGTTGTGCAAGAGCGCCTCAACGCCAGTGGCAGTATTCGAGCTGCCGGTAGTGTTGAAAAGAAGTGCATTAAGGCCAGTGGCTGTATTGCCGCCGCCGGTAGTATTATTCTCAAGAGCAGCAAGACCCATCGCGGTGTTGTTGTCACCGGTGGTGTTACTCAAAAGCGCGTCGAGACCAGTCGCAGTGTTCGAGTTGCCCGCGGTATTATTGTAGAGCGATTGAGAACCACTGGCGGTATTTCCATTGCCAGTGGTGTTGCTGGAAAGCGCCTCCCACCCGGCCGCGGTATTGCCGTTGGCGGTGCTGTTAAGATGGAGAGCTCGAACCCCGATTGCGGTATTCTGGCTGCCGGTGGTATTGTTCGAGAGAGCATCAAATCCAGTGGCAGTGTTTTCTGTCCCGCTGCGGTTGCTAAAGAGCGCCTGATAACCCGTCGCCGTGTTTGCAGATGCGGTGTTATAAAAAAGCGCCTCTTCACCAAGGGCGGTGTTGTTGTTGCCGGTGAAATCGCTGAAAAGGGCGCCAGCACCGACGGCCGTGTTCTTTGCTCCCGAGCTTAGATCGGCAAGCGCGTAGTCTCCCTCGGCGGTATTGCCGTTGGGGTATCCTCCGTCTGGCGCCGGACTAACCGCATAGGCCGTCGACAAAAGAACGAGAGGCACGAATACCAGCATCGCGACAAAGCAATATCGCCGACACGATGAATTCATGAGCTGGAATGAGGACGAAGTGAGTTTTGTTGTCATAGTTCGATTCATGGTTAGTTGTTATTCGAAATAGCTAATTGCAGTGAACCAGATCGACTACAATGCAGTCGGTCGTTCAGTTGCTGCACTAATACAGTTAAGCCAACAATCGCCTTTTCTTCTTGTGTTAGTCTTGACTCAAGCTCTCGGCGTTGCTCCACGATCATTCTTTCCTGTTCCTGCACTTTGCGATGTTCCTTGAGAAATTCGTTCAGTAACATGGCATTGACAGCTTCGTAGCGAACCGTGCTGACCTTGCCTTCCTCGTCGCGTACCACCAAGTCGGGATCGATCTTCTCCACTTCCTCGGCAATCAAACCAAACTGCGGGATCTTGTCCGGATCCAGTTCTTCCTTGTAGCGGAAGGTCACTGGCTTCAACGCCAGGAGCGCTTCACTCGCTTTGTCCATCCGCTTGATTGCGGTCTTGAATCGAGCGGAAGACTGGATTGTGCCTAACTGGCCATTGGAGTTGATGATAACTCCAACTCCATTAGCTACGGTCTTGCCCGAGATACCACCAATAAAGGTTTTCTTCTGCGTTGCATTACCGATGCGAGTGGTGTTGGCGTCGCTGGAGCTGCCGTTTACGTTCGCGCCGATGACAATGTTGTTACTTCCGGTGGTGAGATTGATGCCCGCATTGGCGCCCAGCGCTGTGTTGTTGGTGCCCGTAGTGTTGGAAACAAGCGCCGAAGCTCCGCTGGCGGTGTTATTGCTCCCGGTAGTATTCGATTCAAGGGCTTCGATGCCAATGGCTGTATTGCTATTGCCGTTTGTATTACTAACCAAAGCAACTACACCGCTGGCCGTGTTGTTACCACCGCCAACATTAGACCCGAGCGCATTGGTTCCGTTGGCGGTATTATTAGCGCCATCCGTATTGGAAAGAAGCGCCTGAAAACCGTTGGCCGTGTTTTGCGCGCCGCTGGTATTGGATCTAAGCGCGTTAGCGCCCCCAGCAGTATTACTCCCACCATTCGTATTGCTTCCCAGCGCATTGGCGCCAGTGGCTGTGTTGTTGTTTCCAGTGCTGTTAAAGAAGAGCGCACCGAAACCCGCAGCGGTATTGCCGTTCCCGGTGGTATTGGTTTGGAGAGCGGCAGCTCCCGTCGCCGTGTTCTCTTTCCCCGTCGTATTGGAAAATAGCGCGCTAGACCCGTCGGCCGTGTTTTCGTTACCATTACTGTTGTTGTCGAGGGCTAACGCGCCGGTCGCGGTGTTACCGGTCCCAGTGGTATTGCTTTCCAGCGCTAGCACGCCCGTAGCGGTATTATCTCGTCCGGTTGTGTTCCTTTGGAGCGCCCCCGCACCGTCGGCGGTATTTTCACTTCCAGTTGTATTTAGCGTCAGGGCCGAAACGCCAGAGGCCGTGTTATTGTTCGCCGTCGTATTATGTTCC
>QHPN01000176.1 GCA_003219115.1 Verrucomicrobiota bacterium
GCTTCAGGACAAAATAATCATCCTCCCCGGGATAAAGCTGTTCGATGAGCGAGCGAGCCTTCCCCTTGCGGCAATGCTCGATCAAAGCACGAAAATCGGAGCGCCAGCGCCCGAAATTGTCATTCACATAGACCACCGGAACTTTTGCCGCTTTGGCTCGCCTCTTCAGGCGTGCAATTTTGTCAGCCAGTTCGGGAATAAAACGGGCCAATTGTTGGGCCTCGGGGAAATCGAGATCGTTAATTACGTCCACAATGACCAGGGCGACCTCCGATTTGTCGGGTGCGCTGCCATGCAGATCGGCATTCTTATGACGCAGAGATTTTTGTGGAGCTGGCCGAGACATGGATCGATGGCTGCCATCAATAAATCGCGCTTGATCTCGCGAACGAATGCAGCACTACAAATTCCACGAAAATTAAGCGCACTTTTTTCCTTGCGCGCGTTTTAGGGCAAGGAGAGAGAAAATGCATTTAGGAGATAAATTTAAGGAAGCTGGCGCTACCGGATATATTTTACTTTGGTTGCTGGGGATTCCGATTCCCATTCTGCTCATTATCTTTTTGTTGCGCGGCTGCACCTAAACGCTCCTTAACCTGGGTCCTCCGCGGCGAGAGGAATTGCGACACATCCTTCCCTCCCGCGGAGCGCGTTCCTTTATGCGGCGACGCATTTCCGCAGCGCCGATCTGCCGAAGATGAAACGGAAGTTCCATGTCTACCGGATACCATTTTACATCGGGCTCTTCTTACTCATTCTTCTCGTTATCATTCGCGCTCTGCTCCCGTTTTGGGTGCGCGATTACGTAAACCGGAAGTTGTCAGAAGTGCCGGAATATCGTGGCCATGTTGCAGCCGTCACGCTTCACCTCTGGCGCGGCGCTTATCAGATTCATCATGTCGAAATTGTAAAAACAACCGGGCATGTGCCGGTCCCGTTTTTTTCGGCGCCCTTGGTTGATCTTTCGGTGCAGTGGCGCGCGCTTTTCGATGGCGCTTTTGTTGGCAATATCGACTTCTTCAACCCGAAAATGAATTTCGTAAACGCGCCGAGCAAACAGAATTCGCAGATCGGAGTCGACAAACCGTGGCCGCAAAAGATCAAGGAGCTCTTTCCGCTGAAATTCAATCGTTTCACCGTGCGCAACGGCGAAGTGCATTATCGGGATTTCTCCAGGAAGCCGGAGGTGGATGTGATTTTTGATCAGATCCAAATGGTGGCGACAAATCTGACCAATAGTAAAAAGCTATCGAAGACGCTGGTGGCCGAGCTTCAAATTGAAGGCCGACCATTGCGCGTTGGCGATTTGCGTGCGCAGATCGCGCTCAATCCCTATGCGGAAAAACCGAGCTTCACGTTACGGAGCGAGGCGACTGACGTGCCTTTGGTTAAACTAAACGACTTCGCCAAAGCTTACGCTGGCATCACCTTTGAAACCGGGACGTTGAAACTCGCGACCGAAATGACTTCGAACAGCGGCCGCTTTAACGGCTACGTCGAGCCGGTGTTCGATCACATGGCGATCTTCAATCCGGCGCACGACTCCGATAATCCGATCGATTTCGTCTGGCAGGGAATTGTCGGCGGATTAACACGAATGATTCGAAATCAGCCCAAGGATCGGTTCGGAACCAAGGCTCCATTTAGCGGGAGCTTCGAGGATCCGAAAAC
Organism: Verrucomicrobiota bacterium; assembly: GCA_003219115.1. Lineage (GTDB taxonomy): Bacteria > Verrucomicrobiota > Verrucomicrobiia > Chthoniobacterales > UBA10450 > AV69. The sequence continues at coordinate 1,672 of QHPN01000176.1, forward strand.
GGCGGTAATGACGACGATTCTGAATGTTTTTCGAAACGCATTTATCCAGGCGTTTACCGGGACCCTAAGCGAGAACAAGAAAGATCTGCCAAAAGTCGATCCGGAAAAAAAGAAAGACTAGCGGCACTCGGTTTTTTTCGCATCTCCAGCGGCTGTCTCCGGCGAATTAAACAAACGGAGGATTCATTATGCCGGGGAGACGCAGATCATTTGTCGTAAATTCAGTTAATTTGCTGAAACAAACCTATTCGGAGTGGCTCCAAGACCAGGCGCCGCAACTTGGAGCTGCGCTTGCTTACTACACTGTCTTCTCGCTCGCCCCCCTCGTCCTCTTGCTTCTGGCAATCGTTGGCTTCCTTTTTCAGAACGATCCCGCCGGTGCCTGGAAAAAAATTACCGAACAGATGAGCTATTTTCTCGATAAAAGTGCCATCGACGTAGTACAGAGCGTTGCGCAGAAGGCCTCGCAGCCGAACAAAGGGTTACTTGCGACAAGCATTGGAATTTTGCTGGCTCTTTTCGGGGCCAGCGGGGTCTTCGGCCAGCTACAAAATGCGCTCAACACTATTTGGGGCGTAAAAGCCAAGCCCGGACGCGGGATCACTGCGCTTATCCGCGCGCGCTTCCTTTCTTTTGCTATGGTCGCCGGCATCTGTTTTTTGCTTCTGGTTTCGCTGGTGATCGAAAGCGTGCTCAAGAGCTTTAGCGCGTATGTGCAGGCGATGTTCCCTGGCGGGATCGTCATTGCACTCGTCGTCTATTCGATCTTCGATTTTGTCATCGTCGTTCTCTTGTTTGCTTCGATCTTTAAATTCCTGCCCGATATGAAAATTCACTGGCGCGATGTCTGGATTGGCGCGGTGATGACGGCAGTATTATTTCTCATCGGAAAATGGGCGCTCGGCCTCTATCTGGGCAGCGGCACGGCGGCCTCGGCGTATGGGGCTGCGAGTTCATTAATCACGCTCCTGCTTTGGATTTACTATTCCTCACAAATCCTGCTCTTCGGCGCTGAGTTCACGCAGGTGTATGCCACCCGCGCCGGCCGCGCCTTTGTGCCGGATAATTATGCCGTCCGGGCCTAGGATCTCGGTGGTGCAAAGACCAGCCTAAAGCCAATCAGCCTTTCACCTTCGTTTACGGGTCGGATTTGCTCGCGCGACGTCGAGTTCCCGAATGATTCTTAGTCGATAAGAATCCAAAACATGTTGATGATGTACCAACACTTTAGACAATTGGCCCCGTCGACCAACTCATTGCAGCCCGGGCAACGGTAAAACTGCGAGCTTGGCGCAGGCGATGATTTCGATGTCAGGTGGGCGAGCATCAGACGGCCGTCCTTGAGTCAAATACCGGTCGCGGTGCAAGGCGCCGCCGCGAATAAGCGTGCGAATTTCCGCAGGCAATGAATTTTTCCCCATCCCGATCAACCACGCGGATGACGCGACGTCCCCACGTATCGGGTGGTTGCGCAGTTTCATTTGGGTAAACCCAGTCTTCGAGATTGGAGGGACAGTCTGTTGTCGGACAAGCGAGACGCAAGGTTTCGTCTTGAGCGGCTGCATCGATTACTTCGATTTGCCAGCCACTAATGAATTTGTGGCAGCAGCGGCAAAACCGTCGATCGTCCAGCGATTCCCATTTTCGGAATCGGTCGAGTCGGCGCAAAAGGCGGTCGGCAGGATCCAATCGAACCAGCGACGTCATTTTCATCAGCCAGACTTTGTGGGAGCGAACGCGGCAAGACAATCGACTGCATCCCGAAAGACTGATAGGAAAAATCCCTATTTCGAAGCGCGTTTGATCTCACAGACCTTGTTTTGATCGATCGAACGCGCGCGCGCTGTCTCTCTTTGCGTTTGCTGAGTTGCCTTGCCCATAGGTCATTGCCTTTATGGGGGGAATGACAACTAGTCGCATGACATTCTGGCCGCGACTGGGCCGTTGGGCGGCGGAGTTGGTCCTGGTTTTCATCGGCGTTTATGCCGCATTCTGGCTGAATAATTTCCAGCAACATCAGCAGGAGGCAGAACGGCGCGACCGGATCCTGGCTTCAATCGAGCAAACCTTGCGCGAAGGAATCGAGAGCGGAAAAATTAATCGCGCGAAAGAGGAAGAAGACGCGGCGAAATTTCAGCGCGCGCTCGATGCCGGGGAAATGCCGCCGTTGCGTCCATTCGTTTTCACGACCGATTACAATCCGGGCGATTTCGCGACCCTGCTTCAATCCGGCGGGATCGAATTGCTTGACCTGGAAACGCTGACCGCGTTGCGCAACGACGAATCGGTCATTCGGTGGGGATTAAGCCGCCTGCAGCGCTATCAAAAATTGAGCGACGAACTGATTGTGCCGAATCTCGACCAAGACATTTCCTTTTTTTACGACCCCGAGACAAAAAAATTGCGGACACGTTTTGAAATATATCCCGAAGCCTTGCAAGCAACGGTGAAATTCGCTCGCGATCTGGAACGAACTCACACCGAGCTCCTCAAGCAAATCCAAGCCGAACGTCAGCACCGCTAAAGCGGCCTTAACATTCGAACCGCGCGCGAAAAGCCGAGTAACTTTCACAGCACGCCGATCGCGCGCGAGATGAGAACGATGACGATAGTTAACGAGATGCAGATTTGCGCCATGGTGAGAAGTTTAGCCCAACGTGCGAGCAGCGGCGCATCGGTTGGACCGAAAGTCGAGCTTTGCGTGAGCGCGATAAAAAGGTAATCGACGAAACCCGGACGCCAGCCGTCGATGTGGAAACGATCGCGCTCGATTTTTTCGATCTGCATTTGCGGAAAAACGAAGCTGCGGCTGCCAAATTCGCGCCTTTGATGACGAAGGGTTGGGCCGCCGCCGTCCAGGCGCCAGTACCAAAGGGCGAAGACAAGCACGTTGGTAAACCAAAGTTCAGCGCCGGAACACAAGAGCGCGACCGGTTCTTCCTGGTGTGACGGAACGGCCGCGACCAGTAACGCTACCGACGCGATCAGCGCCAGAGTGATGACGCTGCTGATGATGATGCCAAGGACGCGATTCAAGGAGTGCTTGCCCATGCGATGGGCCATGACCGTGGGCGCACTCAGAACTGCAATGAAAACCGGAAGCACCCATTTCGGGCCAACAATCAAGGCCCTCGGCAATGCCACATAGATTCCGCCGACCGCGAGCAGCGCCAGCAACGCCTGCCAACGTGGCTCTGGCTTATCGATCTTCCCGACGGGATCGCCCACGTCACCGGTATAGCACGATTTTGTAGCGCAGCCATCTAACGCCAGTCCGGCTCGGACCAAGCGGGCTGGAAAGATGAGAGAGCTGATGTTAATCAACGCAATGATCCGCTCGGTTTTAGCATTCCTTCTCATCGCCGTAACAATTGTCCGCGCGTCCGATTATCCACCGCCGACTGAAAGCGACTACTCGATCCGCAATTTCAAGTTTACTAGCGGCGAAACGCTGCCGGAGTTGCGTATTCACTACCGCACCCTGGGAAAAGCGGAGAAGGACGCGCAGGGAAAAACCACCAACGCGGTTTTGATCATGCATGGAACAACCGGCAGCGGTGCGCAATTTTTTCGCCCGGAATTTGCCGGCGAGCTGTTCGGCCCCGGCCAGCCACTCGACGCGACGAAATTTTTCATCGTTTTGCCCGATGGAATCGGTCACGGAAAATCGAGCAAGCCAAGCGACGGCCTGCACGCGAAGTTTCCGCGCTATGGTTATCGGGACATGATCGAGGCGCAGTATCGATTATTAACTGAAGGTCTGGGTGTGAATCACGCGCGCCTGGTGATGGGCACGTCGATGGGCGGAATGCATACCTGGCTCTGGGGTGAAACGCATCCGGAGTTCATGGACGCACTCTTGCCCCTGGCCAGTCTGCCGTCGCAAATTTCGGGGCGTAACCGCGCCTGGCGCCGCATTATCATCGATGCCATCCGCGGCGACCCAGGATGGAATGGTGGCGAGTACAAAACCCAACCACCAAGTCTGCGGACTGCAGCCGAGATGCTTTGGGTGATGAGCAACAATCCGATGGTGCGACAAAAAGAAGCACCCACTCTCGCGAAAGCGGATGAAGTGCTCGACAAATTCGTCGCCGACATTGTGAAAGCGGATGACGCCAACGACGTGCTTTACGCGCTCGAAGCATCGCGGGATTACGATCCGGGACCGGAGTTGGAGAAAATTCGCGCGCCACTCCTCGCAATCAATTTTGCCGATGATCTTATCAACCCGCCCGAGCTCGGAATTCTCGAGCGCGAAATTAAGCGGGTTCCTCACGGCCGCGAATTGCTAATTCCGTTAAGCGAGAAAACGCGCGGCCACGGCAGCCATACAATCGCGGCATTGTGGAAAGATGACCTTGTTCGGTTGCTGACGGCGTCAGCAAAGTAACTACTTTGTCGGAATCCACGCAGCGCGCTTTTCGTCTTTGACTTGCTTTCTTCCGCGCAACGGGAATCGCGCACGAATATTAGATCACGAGCTGGAATTCGGTTGATTTGCAAATAGGTTGAACGCTTGAGAACGAATCAAGTTTTTCGAATTGCCATTCTTTGCGCGTTTGCGTTTTCCGGCTGCCTTTCCAGTCGAAACTCGGAGGTAATGATCGACACCAACGCAAAAACGAAAAAAGGGGTGTCTGAAGACTACCAGCCAACAATGTCGGCATCCGAGATGAGAGGACCGCAGTAGCACGGCCATCTTGGGACTGTCGGACTCTGGCATTTTTTGGGAAAAAACCCGCCCATTTTTCGATGTTCTTGAATTTTAGAGCGTCGTGTTTTCAAAGTCCGACAGTCCCATCTTGCCCGTTGTTTTTGGCCGACTGGAAGCCTACCCTCCGATTTGGCGCCAACCTTCCTTAGCCGGTGTTTACGCCGGTTTTGTTCATCGACTTTTAGGCAAGGCGCTGATACCTACCGTCGAATGCGAAACTGGCTCCGTTATTTCTTCTTCCTGGTGATCGGCTGCTTCGGGCAAATCGCCTCAGCCGATCGGGCGTTCGACGTTATTATCAAGGGCGGAACGCTTTACGATGGCACCGGTGTGGAAGGCCGGGTGATAGATATCGCCATCCGCGGCGATCGCATCGCCAGCATAGGCGATTTGGCGAATGCCACCGCCAAAACCATGATCGACGCACGGGGTCTTGCCGTCGCGCCTGGCTTTATCAACATGCTTTCGTGGTCGACGGAATCCTTAATTCAGGATGGAAGATCGCAAAGCGAAATTCGTCAGGGCGTAACCACCGAAATCATGGGCGAAGGCAATTCGATGGGGCCGCTGAACGAACGGATGAAAGAGCGGTATGTGCGCGAACAAAAAGATATCAAGTTCGATATCAAATGGAACACGCTGGCGGAATACCTGCGCTACCTGGAAAAGCGTGGTGTCTCTTGCAATGTCGCCTCTTTCCTCGGCGCCACGACGGTGCGTGAGTCCGTCATCGGGTTGGAAGACAAACAACCGACCCCGGAGCAGCTCGAGCAGATGCGCGAACTGGTGCGCAAGGAAATGGAAGCGGGCGCACTCGGCATTGGCACATCGCTGATTTATCCTCCGGCCTTTTATGCGAAAACGGACGAGCTAATCGAGTTGTGCAAAGTCGCCGCTAAATATCAGGGCAAATACATTTCGCACATGCGGAGTGAAGGGAATCAATTGCTCGAATCGCTCGATGAATTGATCCGAATCAGCCGCGAAGCCGGGATTCCGGCCGAGCTTTACCACATCAAAGCGGCTGGCGAAAAAAACTGGTCAAAGGAAGATCAATTGCTGGCGCGAATTGAAGCCGCGCAGAAGGAAGGACTCAAAATTAGGGCTAACATGTATACTTACACTGCCGCCGGCACCGGCCTCGATGCATGTTTGCCGCCCTGGACAGAGGACGGCGGCTACCCGGCGTTGTTCAAACGTCTGCGGGATCCGGCCACGCGCGAGAAGATCGCGGCCGAGGTACGTGTCGATTCCAACGCCTGGGAAAATTTGTATCTCGCAGCCGGTTCGCCGGACAAAATTTTGCTGGCCGGATTCAAATCCGAGAAACTCAAACCGTTTACCGGCAAATCGCTCGCCGAAGTGGCAAAGATGCGCGGCAAAGATCCCATCGAAACAATCATGGATTTACTCAGCGAGGACGAATCGCGCATCGATGCGATGTATTTCCTGATGTCGGAAGAAAATGTTCGCAAGGAACTGGCCAAACCGTGGATTTCCTTTGGCTCGGACGAAGCTTCTCAGGCGCCGGAAGGGGTGTTTTTGAAATCAAATCCTCATCCACGCGCTTACGGGAATTTCGCGCGCGTGCTCGGGAAATATACGCGCGAGGAAAAAGTGCTCACGCTGCCCGAAGCAGTGCGACGCTTGAGCGCGTTGCCAGCGACTAATCTCGGTCTCGATCATCGCGGTTTCATTCAGGAGGGGATGTTCGCTGACGTGGTCGTCTTCGATCCTGCGACGATCGCGGACCGCGCAACCTTCGACAACCCCCATCAGTACGCCGTCGGCGTAAAACACGTTTTCGTCAACGGCGTCCAGGTCCTGAAGGACGGCGAACACAGCGGCGCCAAACCTGGCCGCGCCCTGTGGGGTCCGGGAAAGACGAAGTGACTGATCGCTGAGATGTGCCGACCAAGAAATATTAGACCGGATTTACAGGATTACAGACGAAAAGAGATCCTCTGAACTCCCAATCCTGTTAATCTTGTCCAGTTCGTTGGGTATTGGGCTTAGTACGGACGCAACAATATTTGGTACCAGCGAACGATTGCGTCGCCGCAAAACATCCAGGTGATGGCGCCGAGGGCGAGATAGGGGCCGAACGGGAGTTTGAGCGACCAGACGCGTTTGCCGAGGATTAGGGTAACGAGGCCGATGGCGGAACCGTAAAGCGAGCCGGCGAAGATGGCGAAGAGAACGGCGCGCCAGCCGAGAAAAGCGCCGATGCAGGCGAGAAATTTCAGATCGCCCCGGCCCATCGCTTCGCGCGGAATCTCGATCTCGTTAGCTGTTCCGATGATATCTTCGAGATGATCAAGTTCGAACGTCTCGGAGTCGGCCTGAACGCGGTTGTAGTGAAACCGCAAAATCGTATTGGCATATTCGCGGTTGGCGATTTTGGCGCTCGAACAATGCAATAAGAGTTTGTCCTTCTCCCGGGCGAAGAAATCGCTCCACAAACTTTTTTCATCACCCACGACAAAATCGGCGTCGTCGCCGTGACGCGTCCAGGTGAACGGGGTCGGTTTGTCGAGCCGGATCCGTTTCTTGCCGAAAACAAGCTTTCCACCTTCGAGAACAAGCCAGAGCAGTGCGTAACCGAGCGCGGCAGAACCGGCGGAGATGAGCAGCGCCACCAGACGGCGATCGGTATCCATCAATTGCGGGACGGCGAGAGAGGCAATTAGCCCGGCAATCGTTCCCCCAATCGTGATTTCATCCGGAATGATGAAATGCTCGAGATCGATAAAGGTGGCCGCGATGACGAGCGCGATGAAAACCCAGTAAGCGATCGCGACCTGCCACGAAAAAGTTTTCCAAAGGATCAAAAAAAAGAGAGCTGTGAGCAGCTCGACCGCAAAATAGCGGAACGGGATGCGTGCGCCGCACCTGGCGCAGCGGCCGCGCAACAGTAGCCAGCTAACGAGAGGCAAATTGTGGTGCCACGGAATTTGGGTTTTACACGACGGGCAAAAGGAGCGCCGCGGCTGGTTGACCGAGAGATTTAGTGGCAACCGATAGATGCAGACATTGAGGAATGAGCCCACACAGGCGCCCAGCACAAACGCCATCACGCTGAAGAATCGCTCGTACATCATTAACCAGTTATCAGTTAACTTCCGAGTCGCCCATGCTTTGTTGGATAATGCGCATGCTTGGGATAACCTCTCATGCCGTTCTCGCT
>QHPN01000177.1:0-11343 GCA_003219115.1 Verrucomicrobiota bacterium
CACATGGTCATTACTGCCTTGGCCGAACTTCTCGAAGACGCACCTGGCTTCCCGCCGGAAATTGCAATCGTCGGGACCACCAGCGGTGGCATGAGTTTCGGTGAGAATTTTTATCGCACATTAGGAAATGGCAACGGTTGCTCGGCGGCCTTGATTGCGAATTATCCGCCGCAAAAACAGATCGTCGATGCCATGGAAAAATTTGGCATGAACGTTCCTGCTGAAGTCATTGCCAATGCCTGCGCGTCCGGCACGAACGCAATTGGCCACGCCTTCAATGCGATTCGGGCTGGCCGTTATCAACGCATCCTGGCTGGGGGCTACGATGCCCTGTCCGAACTCGTATTCGTTGGGTTCGATTCACTGCAAGCGGCAACGCCGGAAAAATGTAGACCCTTCGATTCCAATCGATCGGGCATGGTGCTGGGCGAAGGCGCAGCTTTGTTCGCGCTGGAGGAACTCGAATCCGCCCGCAACCGCGGCGCGGAAATCCTTGGCGAAATAATTGGCTACGGAATTTCCACCGACAATCATCATCTGACGCAGCCGAATCCGGACGGAAGTGGTCCGCGTCGCGCGATGGAGCAGGCGCTGGCGCAGGCGAAACTGACGCCCGACCAGGTCGGCTACATTAATGCACACGGCACTGCCACCATTCTCAATGACTCCGCCGAGGGGAAAGCGATCATGGAATTATTTGGTGACGTGCCGGTGAGCTCGACCAAAAGCATGATGGGCCATTCCCTCGGCGCGGCCGGTGCGATTGAAGCCGCGGTGACTCTGCTCGCACTGCAATATCAATTCCTGCCGCCGAACATTAATTTTCGCGAATCCGATTTATCGCTCAATGTCGTGGCGAACGAAGCGCATGAGGCGCAATTTAATTGTGCGGTTTCCAATTCATTCGGCTTCGGCGGGACAAACGCGACGATTGTTTTTCGAAAATTCGCGCGATGAGTTTGAGCATCGCTGGAATGAGCTGGGTGACGCCACTCGGCAGTGACGTCGATGATGTTTGGCAACGATTACTCGCAGGCGAAACCGCGCCCGTCGAAATCCTTGAGAACGAAGAAAACGGCGCGCGGTATTTGGTTCGTCGAGTTCCGGCCAACACACCATTCCCGGCGCATTCGCGTTTGCGCCGGGCGAGTGCGATTTCACGATTTGCCGCCGCAGCCGGATTGGCTGCTTTGGCTGAGGTGAAGCTCCCACCATCTCTCGACCGTATCGTATTGGTTTTTGCCGTTTCCAATGGCGGCGTCGTTTACACGCGCCGGTTTTATTCCGAGATCGTGAAGTCCGGAGCGCAATCGGCCAGTCCTTTGCTATTTCCCGAGACTGTCTTCAACGCGCCGGCCAGTCATCTTGCCGCAATCCTGGGGATCAACGGCGCTTCTTACACCGTTGTCGGGGACGGCGCTGTCGGCATTCTTGCTCTAAAGCTGGCGGAAGACCTTCTCGCATCCGATGATCTGGATTTCTGTCTCGTGGTCAGCGCGGAGGAAATTGATGCCCTCGTTTGCGAAGCGTATCGGCAATGGCGTTTCCTGCGGAATCCAAGTAAACCAACCGGTCATGGCATGATTATGAGCGAAGGCGCCGGCGCAGTCTTACTGGAACGACCCGATGAAAGCATTCCATCTGCAGCGGCGCATGCGTCAGCCGCAAGGATCGAGCAGATCGTTCCCGGCAGAAACTTCTTTCGTCGTTCCGAAGCTGCGGCCGAGCTTGGGGCCGTGGTCGCCCGTCTCGAGAATGGAATCGGATTCGGCGTTGGCAGTGCAAACGGCACATTTATTGATCGAGCCGAACGCGCTGCAGTCGGCAATCAAATGCCGCTTTATTCACCCAAGATTGCACTCGGTGAGAGCGTGGGAGCGTCGATCTTTTGGCAGGTGATCACCGCGGCGCAAGCGTTGAAGACCGGAATGTTGCCGGGGACATTGAAGTTGCCTGCTGCTTCGCGGGCCTTTGTCCTGGCTTGTGGCCTCAATCAGCAGACGGGCGGATTGACTCTGCAGCTGTCTCGCTGAACCCCGAAACGTGGAGAAGGGGTGGTCGGGGCATTTGGCCTTTGCAACACTTTCCCTCTGCGATACGTTCAGGACGCGTCATGCGAACGCGGATAGCGATCTTTTTTTCTCTTCTTTTTGCGGTTGCTCGCAGCAACGCCGTGGATATTGAGACGCCGAAGAATCAACCAGTCGAGATTACATCCACCGGCGAAACTCGTTACGAAGACGGAGTCGCCATCGCTCGCGACAATGTCGCCATTCATGTTGACGATACAAAAATCTACGCCAATTCTGCCCGGTATGACTCGCAACGCCACGAGATCTCCGCTCAGGGCCACGTGCGCATCTATCGGGAGGACAAACTGTTTATTGCCGAGAATGGGACGTACAATCTCGACACCAAGGAAATCCACGCTGAAACGGTACGGTCGTCATCGGACCCGTACTTCATAAACGGCGAGAAATTCGTGAATTTTTCCGACGGCCACTCTGTCGTCGAGAACGGCGATTTCACCACCGATGATTCGCCCAATCCGGATTTTCATTTCCACGCTCACAAAGTCCGAATTTACGAGAACGATCGCGTAGTTTTCCAGAACGTGACCTTTTATATTGGCAAGGTCCCCGTTTTCTGGTGGCCCTACCTCTATCAATCGCTGAACGATGCCTTTAGTTTCAGTATCTCGCCTGCTTATCTGAGTTCCTGGGGGCCGTCGCTCTTGAGCCAGATCACGTTTCCAATCGCCGATAAAATCAAAGGTCGGGTGAGGTTGGATTACAGGGCGCGACGCGGCGCGGCCATCGGGTTTGATGCGGAGATGAATTACGGTAAAAACGACAACAGCTATCTCCACCTCAGGACGTATTTCATTGACGATCAGAACCCAGACTTAAATCAAACCTCGGTACCACGTGGTAATATCGGGAGCGCCCGTTACCGTGTCACCGTCGAAGATCGCACCAATTTCACGAGCGACATTTACGGAATCGCTGACATCACCAAGCTAAGTGATGCCTTCGTCATGGAGGATTTCTACCAGAGCGAATTTCGCATCAATCCAGTGCCGGATAACGTCGTGGCAGTAACGAAAACCAACCCTATTTACACTCTGACCGCGATCGCGCGGTTTCAGGCAAACGGTTTTTTCGAGCAAACTGAGCGCTTACCCGAGGTGGTATTGGACGTCGCCCGCACTCCGATTTTCGGAAGTCCAATTTTTTACCAGGGCGAAGCCGGAATCGCAGATCTCCACCGGAACTTTCCGACCGGGTCCGTCTTTCAAGACTACGAGACATGGCGTTTCGACACGTTCCATCAACTGCTTTACCCAAATACTTACTTCGGCTGGTTAAGCATCGTGCCACGCGTTGGATTTCGGGCCACATATTACGACCGAACGCGCGACCTCGGGCGAACCATGTTTACGCCAAATCCTGATCCGCTGATTCCCGATTTCCTAATTCCCGACCCGACTAGAAATCCAAAGTTCGGACCACCATTGGAATATGGCGACTCCGAAACGCGCACCATCGCTAATGCAGGGGTGGAAGCGTCTTTCAAAGTCTCGCGTGAATGGGAGGAGGTGCAAAATCGCGGGCTCGGCCTCGATGGTTTACGTCATGTTATTCAACCATTCACAAATTTTTCGTGGGTCTCCGATCCCGGCAATCCAGCGGAGTTCTTGCAATTCGATCGCTTTGAACCATCAACGAAGTTACGCCCAATCGACTTCCCGGAGTTCACTTCCATCGATTCAATTGATCGCTGGACGATCTGGCGCGTCGGTGTCCGCAACCGGCTGGAAACGAGGCGGGACGATAGCAACATTACCTGGTTCGAACTCGACACTTACTTCGACGTCAATTTCGTCAATCCCTACGATCGCACGCCATACTCGAATCTTTTCAACACGGTTCGTTTCAATCCGCTGCCCTGGGCCTCGTTCTCCGTCGATTCTCAAGTGCCGGCGTTCGATAAGGGCTTCACCGAAGTCAATACCAATGTGACGGTTCAGCCGATCTCCAACCTACAGCTGAACTTCGGGCATCGCTTTCTCAACGACAATCCGTTCTTCCTCAACAGCAGCTTATTTACTTTCGGCGGATATTATCGGATTAACGACAATTGGGGGGTAGCAGTGCAGGAGCAATACGAGGCGACCAGCGGGGTGCTCGAGCAACAGCGCTACGCCGTTTATCGTGATCTCTCCAGCTGGGTGGCTTCCCTCGGCGCGATCGTCCGTAATAATAACGGGGTCAACGAATATGGCGTGCTCCTTACCTTCACCTTGAAGGCGTTTCCGAAATTCGGATTCGATCTGAATTTCGATCCCGGCGGCGCCGGGCAAAATTAATCGCGAAAATAGCGAATTCAGGTAGCGTTCCCGCCACTTCGCTGAGGCAACGGAAATGGATGTATCGATTATTGGTTCGGGGTATGTTGGTCTTGTGACCGGCGCTTGCTTTGCCGACGTCGGCCACAATGTTGTCTGCGTCGATAATGACGCGCGTAAGATCGAAACGCTGCGTGCAGGCCGTGTCCCGATCTACGAGCCCGGACTAGAAGAATTAATTCATCGCAATGTCGCCGCACACCGACTCCGCTTTACCGAAAGCGTCAAGGAAGGGGTCGATAACTCGCAGATTGTTTTCATCGCCGTCCCCACCCCGCCGCATTCCGACGGGAGCGTAGACTTGAGCTTTATCGAAAAAGTCGCGCGCGAAATTGCTGGTGTCCTGACCGATTACCGCGTCATCGTCGATAAGAGCACCGTGCCGGTAAAGACCGGAGAGAAAGTGGCCGAATCGATCAAGCGTTACAATCGCCACGGCGCCAAGTTCGATGTCGTCAGCAATCCGGAATTTCTGCGCGAAGGCTGCGCCGTCCACGATTTGATGCATCCCGACCGGATCGTCATCGGCGCGCAAAGCGAACACGCGGCTGATTTGATGAAAAAAGTCTACGAGCCGTTCATGGCGCCGATTCTTGTTACCGATATCAACAGCGCGGAGTTAATAAAGCATGCGGCCAACTCATTTCTGGCCCTGAAAATCTCCTACATCAACGCGGTCTCCGCCATTTGCCAAGCCAGCGGCGCGGATGTGGAGAAAGTTGCTGATGGTATCGGGATGGACCGGCGGATTGGCCGGAATTTTCTCAACGCCGGCATCGGTTACGGTGGCTCCTGTTTCCCGAAGGACATCGCAGCATTCATCACGATCAGCGAACAACTTGGTGTTCCCTTTTCACTTTTGAAAGAAGTGCAGCGGATCAACGCCGCGCAAAAGGAGCGATTTCTGAAGTCAATTCGCGACACTCTCTGGATTTTGCGTGACAAAAAGGTCGCGGTCTGGGGACTAACGTTCAAACCGGATACCGACGATATCCGTTCCTCGGTCGCGATTGATCTGGTGGCCGAGATGTTGTGCGAGGGCGCGCAGGTTTCGGTTTACGATCCCAAAGGGATGGAGCGAGCCCGCGAGGTCGCCGAAATCAAGGTGGCCCGCTTTTGCAATACTGCCCTCGAAGCAGTCGACGGAGCCGAGGCGCTCATCATTGCGACGGAGTGGGAGGAATTTGCCAACGTCGACCTTGCCGTGGTGAAAGAAAAGATGACCACGCCGATTGTTTTCGACGGCCGCAATTTGTTTGATCCACCGACAATGGCGAAGTTGGGGTTTCGCTATTATTCCATCGGACGCAATCCGGTTACGCCCGGTTGATTCTCGGAAACGTGCATTCTTTTGGAGTGCGCCGGCACAGCGGGGCGGCGCTTTTCCCGATTAGTCGGAAAGTTGGGATGCCAAAGCGGGGTCGCACTACGCTTGCCACCGCAGTTCAAAGGCCAATTTCCATCAGTTGCATGAGTCGCAAGCAATGGAATCATAGCCATCTATGCACGACGCCCGCTTCGATAAGCTTGCCGAAATCCTGACCAGCTATTCCACCGAATTAAAACGCAACGAGAAGGTATTGATTGAGGCATTTGACGCGCCGGACGAAATGGCGATTGCGCTGGTGCGGGCGGCCCGAAAGCGAGGTGCCATCCCGTTCGTCCAATCGCAACGAGCGCGAATTAGCCGCGAGCTTGCGCTCCATGCCACCGAGCCGCAGTTGAACCTCCTGGCGCGCCATGAACTGGCCCGAATGAAACAAATGGATGCCTACATCGCAGTGCGCGGCAGCCACAACATTACTGAACAGGCCGATGTGCCGATGGACAAATTGAAACTGGTGGCGAAAAAGATGCGGCCCGTCCAAGACCAACGGGTCGAGAAAACAAAATGGGTCGTGTTGCGGTGGCCCACGCCGTCCATGGCCCAGCTGGCGAACATGAGCACAGAGGCGTTTGAAGATTTTTTCTTCGACGTTTGCACGCTCGATTACCGGAGGCTTCGGCCGGGCATGAATGCCCTAAAAAAATTAATGGAGCGAACCGATAAGGTGACGATCATCGGTCCGGGCACGAATTTGCAATTTAGCATCAAAAAGATACCGGCTGTGATCAGTGGCGGAGATCGCAATATTCCCGACGGCGAAGTCTTCACTGCTCCGGTCCGTGATTCGGTTAATGGCGTTGTTAGCTTCAACGCGCCGACGATTTATCAGGGCACAAGCTTCGATAACATTCGCCTTGAGTTCGAGAAGGGGAAAGCTGTGAAAGCGACGAGCAACCAAACCAAAAAGTTAAACGACATTCTCGACGCTGATGTCGGTGCTCGCTACATCGGTGAATTTTCCCTTGGGTTTAATCCCCACATTCTACATCCGATGCGCGACATTTTGTTTGATGAAAAAATTGCGGGCTCGTTCCATTTTACCCCCGGGGAGGCTTACGAGACGGCGGATAATGGGAATCGCAGTCAGGTGCATTGGGACATGGTCAGCATTCAGCGCCGCGAATACGGCGGCGGCGAGATTTACTTTGACGGCAAACTCATCCGCAAAAACGGCGAATTTGTTGTTCCCTCCTTGCAATCCTTGAACCGCGCAAGGTTGCTTAAGCGGAAATAAAACCGCGCGGAATTTCTCCAACGCGGTTACAAATTCTGCTCTGCTCTGTCTGCCTTCGCTATCCGCGTTTGGCACCCGCCGGATTCAATTGCAGCATCGCAATCTCACCATTGCTCGCCATCTGCACGTTCGTGATTTCGAATATGGGCGCGTTCTCGAGGGAAGTCGCGCCCGCGCCGGGCAATTGCACGGCCACGGTCTTGGATGTCGAATTCAGGAGGATGGCAGCGATTTCAAAGGTGGGAGAAAATTCCGCGCTCGTAATCTGGAAGGCAGCGGTCAGATGGACAGATGCCTGGGCCTGATGCGATGGGGTCAATTGCAGCGGTGCTGCCTCGAATCCCGAGACCAATTGCAGTCCGGAAATATTAAGCGAGGACGATGCGAGGGTTGCTGGTTTTTGTTGCTGCGATGGACTCAATCGCATCTGGCCGAGGCCGCCTTGCGCAGCCTGGACCTTCGAAATCTCGAAGTTGACCTGCAAATTCATCGCCGCCTGTTGCTGCGGCGGCGATGAGGCTAGGCGCATCGTGACAATCTTCGAGATGGGCCGCAATTGCAGCGCACCCATTTTGAAAGCGGGCGTCAACTGCATCGAAGCAATTTCGCAAGAGAGCGTGATCTGGACAGCCGTATGCATGCCGCCAGCGGCTGCTTGAGGTAGGGGCGCGGTATGTGCGGGCTGCGTTGGACCTCCCGAGGTTCGAATGACGGGAGCCGTTGGTGTCTGGAGTGTTTCAGGCATGATTTCGATTGTTGTTGGTTGTGAAACTAAATCTTCTACGTCCGTTGGTATCTGGATTTCCGGCACCTCCGGCAACGTGCTGATACCAGCAATGGCACGGCTAACACCAGCAATTTCGGTGACGGCAGCCATTTCCGGCTCTTCCGCCGACGAGATCTCAGCCGGTTCTTCCGCGGTAACG
This sequence comes from Verrucomicrobiota bacterium, assembly GCA_003219115.1. GTDB lineage: Bacteria > Verrucomicrobiota > Verrucomicrobiia > Chthoniobacterales > UBA10450 > AV69. The sequence goes on from QHPN01000177.1 coordinate 7,956, forward strand.
ACGGTTTGATAGGGAACCGGTTGGCCCTGCTCGACAGGTTCTGGCGACGACCCTTGAATTTGTTCCTCGATTTCGGTGGGCGCAGCCGCCTCGGCTACAGCCGGCTCGCAAGGTTCCGATTCCAGAACGCTCGTTTCGGCCTCGATGGGCTCGGATACCGCCTCGATGGGCTCAGGTACTGCCTCGACGGGCTCGGATACTGCCTCAATTGGCTCGGACATCGTTTCGATTGCTTCAGTAGCTTTCGTCTCCTCGGCCACTGTCGTCATTGCCGCCACCGGCTCTACTTCCGGTTCAGGCTCGGGCTCTGCCGCAACCGGCTCGCTCACCTGTTCGACAAAGATGGGCGGAGCCACGGGAAATTCGGGCGCAACCTCGGTCTTACCGTTTGTCGGTACCTGTTCGATGACAGGTCCCACGGATGATCCTTCGAAATCGACGTAGCCTGGCTCGAACGTGCGCCGGCCAGCGGCCGCCGTCTCTGGCTTAATCGCTGGTGCAGCCACAGGCTCAAGCACCCGTTTTGCCACTGGAATCACTGCGCGCCGGAGGGCAGGTTCGGAAGGTTTCAGCTGAACCGATACCTGGCGCGGCCCACCCACGAAACGCTTTTGGGTTTGCAATTGCGGAGTCTCTTCCGTCGTCGTCGTGTCGCTTTCGTGCAGTATTGGACCCGTAACCGTTGCCGGCCGATGACCGATCTGTGTCACGCCAATCCATCGCCGGATCTCCGTCACGGCAAGTGAAATCACCAAGCCAAAGGTGCTAAGCGCAAAAAGCCAAAAGATTATTGGCTGTTGTCCGGCGAATGAACTAATTCGTTCGCCAAACGAAGGCGACGGCGTGAATTGGGCGACTTTTTCCGGCGCCAAGGCGGTCGCAGGCGTTGCACTGCTGGCGGTGGTTTCCGCCGGTGTCGCTGCCTGAGCGGCGACGGCAAGTTCAGGTGCGGGCGTGGCGGCCGCCACTTGAGGCGTTGAAGCCGGGCTGGGAGCCGTGACGACGGAAACCTCAGGCGCTGGAGTTGCAAGCACCGGCGCCGGGGTCGCCAAAGCGAGCGCTGGAGCTGGTGTTGCGTTCGGCGTCGCCGACTCGACAGAAATGCCGGCTGCTGCTGGCGCAACCGGGATTTCCCCCGGTTGGGTCGGGGAACCAGTCGCCTGCGCGTTCGAAACGTTCACCTCCGTCGGCATTGCATCCACAAACGCCTCGCTGGCTTGGGCCGGGGGCGACGGTGCCGGTGTCTGTGCCATTGCCAACTGCGTTCCCTCCTCGGCTTTCGCTTCCGCGCCAGGGATGGGACTCGGCTCGATCGCAGGTCCCGATGACTCGGTCTGAGTGGAAGCGATGGCAGCCGCACTGGGGGCCGGTGACGAAACGGCCGCCGCGCTCTTCAACCAACCCAAATCATAAAATCCCGCTGCGTAGAGATCGTTCGACCCCAATGGATAGATCTTTCGCGCCGATGTTATCCAATCGTTCGCCTTTTCCGGATTATTGTGTTGGAACTCCCACGCCGCCTGCGCATAATAAAGCGACGGGGTATCACCGCTAAACTGAAATTCTTCCATCAGTTTCTGAGCGCGGCTATCCTTTGCTTCCAGCAGGTAGGTCAGGAAGATCTTGAAGTTGATCAGTTGCGCGGCGTGGTTCTTGTCTCCACCGGGCGTTTGCTTTAATAATGCCTGAAAGCGATCGCGCGCCTTGGCGTAATCCTTATTTCGGAAGGGAACATCGGCGAGATTGAATTGGGCCTCGCGAAATTTCGGGTCGGCCTTTAACGCGTCTTTAAAGAACGTTTCAGCTTCTTCGTACTTTTGTTGCTCCAGAAGAATTTCGCCGCGCAGGTTCAAGATTTGTGGCTGGTTTGGATCAGTCTTGTCGGCTTCGGCGACTAATTTCGAAGCGGACTCGAAATCGCGCTGCTCATAAGCTTGCCGTGCCTGCTCAAATTGCGTCTTGGCCAGTGCTTTCGCCTTGCTTGAGCGTTCCTCGGGCGAGAGCAATTGCACTGCCGGCCGCTGTTGGCCCGGCTGCTTTTGCAACCAGCCAATTTCATATAGCGACTCGGCAAAGAGCTTGTTTAATTGCGGCGAGAAATTCTTTTCCGCTGCCGTCATCCAGTTCTTGGCATCGGGAATATTTTGATTCTGCAGCGAAATCGCCGCGTTGGCGTAATGCACTGCCGGCGTATCGGACGACAACTCAAATTTCGCCAGAATCGAATCGACCATGGTTTCGTTTCCTTCCCGCAAATACGTCAGCAAAATCTTGTATTGAATCAGCTGGGTTGCTTCGCCCTGCAGCTCTGCCGCATTGGTCGTGAGCAAATCTTGAAAACGTTTCCGCGCTTCCGACCAATCCTTTTTCAGAAACGGAATCTCAGCCAGATTGAAACGCGCATTCCAAAATTTCGGGTCAAGGTTGTTTGCTTCCGACAATGCAGCTTCGGCCTTGTCGTAGATGCCCTGGCGCATGTAGATGACACCACGCAAATTTTGCGAGGCCGCCAGATCCGGTTTCCGTGCGTCAATCGCATCCAATTCCTTTAACGCCTGCACATAGTTGGCAGAGTCAAACGCGCGATACGCTCTGTCGTACATCGCTTCGAGCTCCGAATTCGAAGGCGCGACATCGTTCGCGGCGAGGGTCCCAAAAACAAGCAATGAAATCGCAGCAAGTTTTCGAATCTTCATGCTGGGGGAGATAGAACTATCAGTGGGGGGAACTGACAAGTTATTTCTGCCGATTGCGGGAACAAATTTTCAAGGCGCGAAACCCGGCAAATCCGCCCGGGCGCTGGCAAATTTTACCGGAACCCGGCGTTCTTCGCAGCCGGATTAAGGCGGCTTTCTCGCTTAAAATTGATTTGGGCAACACGAGCGTGATCGTCGCATAGCGAGCTCGGACCTGGCGGACCGGAGCGGAGTCTAATGCCGTCATAAGATTTTGATATGCCCATGCGAAGCGGAAACAGCCGGTTGCGTCAATGCATCAGCGACAATTTATGCGCATTGACCCAATTCTCCTGGCTATTTGATCATCCCAATACGCATCCGGTAGGTCGAAAGATCGGCTTCGAACGCTTCGGCGAGGGCAGCATCAGCTTGTTCTCGCGCTAATTTTGCCCCCTGTTCCGCCAAATCCAGTGCTTCAGTAAGCTTGCCGTTCGCAGCGTACGCCGCAGCGATGGTGCGCAGTATTTTGGGATTATTATTTCCGACGAGTTCTTGCAGTCGCTGTGCAAGCGGCAGCGCTTTAACCCGCTTTTCGGACCCGGTGCCTACCGGAATGGCCAGAATCCAGCTAAGATTGTTAAGCGCATCAATATTATCGGGCTGAATGCGGATCGCCTCCTCCAATTCAGATATCGCTCGATCGATTTCCC
>QHPN01000177.1:11374-15766 GCA_003219115.1 Verrucomicrobiota bacterium
GAGATTGTTGCGAGCTTCTACCAGGTGCGGGGAGAGTTTCAATGCTTGCTCGTATTGCTTGACGGCGTTTTCTGGATTGCCTTGCTGTAAGTAGCAATTTCCCAAATCGTAATATGCTTCCGCATAGTCGGGCCGCAGCTCGATCGTTTTTTCGTATTGCTCAATTGCTTGATTCAACTGCCCTTGATTGAGAAGGGCCGTTGCCAGGTTGCACCGCGCCGGAGCGTGGTCGGGTTGAAGCGCGAGTTCATGTTCAAACTCCTTAATTGCGTCATTGATCTGGCCCTTTTGCATGAGGGCGTTGCCCAAATTGTAGTGCGCGGTTGGAAAGGTCGGGAGGATGCGAATGGCAGCATTGAAATGATCCACCGCTTCATCAAGCTGACCCATTTTAGTGAGAACAAGGCCAATGTCGTTGTGTGCGTAAGGGGAACCCGGCCGGAGATTGAGGGCCGAGCGGAACTCAGCAAGTGCTTTGTTGACTTCACCCCGCGCAAGGTAGACGTCCCCTAGGCCATAATGAGGGGAATCGTTGTCTTTGGTCACGGCCAGGCTGCGCTTCCAAAGCGTTTCACTATCGTGCCAGTAGCGCACCTGAGCGCGAGCGATACACGTCAGGCTCACCAGGACAATCGCGGCAGTGGCAGTTAAAATTTGACGGCCTGCTCGCCGCCACGCAATCAGATGAGCCACGCTCCAGCTCACCAGAATGTACAGTCCAATCTGCGGAAGATAAGTATACCGGTCGGCATGTGCCTGGAGTCCGACCTGGACAATTCCGATGACGGGTCCCAGCATAACCAGATACCAAAACCACCCGGTAAACACATAAGGCCGCTCTTTTCTCCAAAGAACGGCGGCGATGCTGATGCCGATGATTGCGGCGAGGGCGAGCACAATTTGCCACGCCGGCAATTGATCGATGACACCAGTCGCGAGCTGCTCGTCTGCAGGATGAGGATAAAACGGGGCGAGGTGTAGCGGCCAGACCATTTGCACGATGTAGATCATGCAAGCGGCTGCTGCGTTTCCTACCCGCCCCGCGAGCGGTATGTGGTTAGTTGACACGGCGGTTAATCGTTGCGCGAACAAAGTCACGAGACACGACGCGGCGGCGAGCCCGATTAATGGGAGTTTCTCAATGAACAATCGACGAGTTGAGAACTGGTCGGTAAAGCGGCGAAGCGGCCAATAATCGATGAGTAGCAGGACAAGTGGCAAGCTTACGAGCATTGGCTTGCACATCAGCCCAAAGGCATAGAGCAAAACCACCACAAGGTAACGCCCAAGGGAGGGAGCGCGCGCATGCTTCACGTACGCAGCTAGCGTAAGCATAAAAAACAATCCAGACAGGATGTCTTTGCGCTCCGAGATCCACGCGACTGATTCGACGCGCAACGGATGAATCGCGAAGACAGCCGCGACTAATGCGGCCCTCCAAACTGCGCCCGTCATTTCCCGCAGAACAATGAAGAGCAGGATCGCAACGACAGCATGTAAGAACACGCTGGTAAAATGATGCCCGCCGGCATTAAGCCGAAAAAGTTGGCAATCGAGCATGTGCGAGAGCCAGGTCAGTGGATGCCAATTGCTTGAATGAAAATGAGTAAAGGCCCAGGTAATCCCACTACGCGTCAGACCAGCCACAACCTTCGGATTTTCGTAGACATAGGTGTTGTCATCGAAGTTCACGAAATTGTTCCGCAGCGCCGGGAAAAACGCGACCGAGGTAACCAGCGCTAGACCAAAACAGAGATAGAATATCAAGAAACGCGGGCGACGGTCGTTGCTACCGTGAACCGCGTTACTCCGGGACTGAGGCCGTTCTTCCTTCTTTTCTTTTCGTGTGGCTGAGCTCATCGCCGTTGATAGATAAGAATGAAATTCTCAGCTAACTGTAACTCAGCATTTTCCATCGGCAGGTGGTACTCGGCTGGGCCTTCTGGCGGCATGTTTACCAATCCAACGGGTCGATAGTTGTCATTCAAGTAGTTATCGGCCCATTGAAAAAGCAGGCGCTCGGAACCAGCGGCAACGCGCCATGACATTGGAGTCCAGACGAAAACGACAAAACCCGGCCGGTTCTTTTCGACTTCTTCGATCATTTGCCGCTGCATTTGCAACGCGAACCGCTGCTGCTCCATCAACGGGTACATGTAGATAAACCCGGTGGCGGATTGTCTTCCCGAATAGAAGTAGATCTCCGGCTCCGATCCGAGAACGACCAGACGTTCCTCGGGGCGGCTATTCTCCCGAAGGAAATCCGCAACCTTAATCGCTTCTGGAAAAGGGTTTTCGCCGTAGCGAAAGCGGCAAGCGTCGACTGGGGACATCCGAAAGAAGTATTCCGCGCGCGTCGCAACTGGAAACACGGTGAAAATGGCGAAGATCGCAAGGGCGAGTACCCGCGAAATCACTTGCTGCATTCCCGCAGCGTAGGCGGCGGCAACGCCAGCAAACAATGACAACGCCGGTAGGAGCATGACGAAATAGTGCTCCCGGAAATACAATCCCATCGATACTGCAAGAGCAGACGCGATCGTCAACCCGACCAGAAACAGCGGCCTGAATTTGCCCGGCTTTGCCAAAGCAATGACCAGCCCGGCTGCGCTCAATAGCCAGATGGGCCAAAATCGTCCAATCACAAATGGGATAGTGCTCAGAAACAAGTGCCATCCCTGTGTTATCGAGATGCTGGTTCCGTACACTCGCGCGTATTGGACGCACCAAAACCAACAGCTTCCCAAGGTGCCGGCGAACCAGACCGACCCGGTTGCAGTAATTAGTGATAGTAGGGCACCAAAGGTAAAGAGCGCGAGGATAAATAAGAGGCGAGGCAGCGGTTGTTTTCGTTCTCGATAGAGTAGCCAGAAGAAACCGAAAATCAGAAACATGATGCCGGGCTGCTTCATTAAAACAGCTATTCCGAGCAACAGCCCGCTTATGAAGATACTCGAAAGCGAGCTCGAGCTGGTATCTCCCAGCAGCAACAATAACCCGGCAAGAGCAAATAAGACCACGAAATGGGTAGCGTGCGCAGCCAACCCCATGACGGCTGGATTAATCGCTAGGACAACGTAGGCGGTGGCTGCGGCAAGACCAGCCTCCCAATTAACTAGGCGCAACCCAATAAGGAGAACAAGTCCCACCGTCGCGAGGTTCACCAGCAAAAGTCCGAGGTGAACGCCAACGGTTGTCTGACCAAAGACAGACATAATCATCGCGTAGGCGACGTAGGTGCCCGGAAATTTCATATTGTAGGCAAGCTTGTAGGGAGGAATGCCGTGCAGCATCAGTTGGCCGGCATAGGCATACTCGCCTTCGTCACGCTCCAGCGGTAAGTTGAGCAGGCGGATCCGGATGGCGATACCCGTAAGACACGCCAAGATAAACAAAACTACCCATGCGCTTCGCCAGATTCGGTTGGTCTTGGTCCTCTTCTGGGCGAGTGTCGTATTTCTGGTCAAAGCCGGATAGCGATTGGTTGCGATCGTGTTACAAGCAGCTCCTGGGTCACAATTCCGTATTCATACGACCAACCAGCCGGAGTCCTTCCAGGGTGAGGTTTTCATGCACGATGTCCACTTCCGGTAGCTTGCGCGCGATCAATTTTGCATATCCACCCGTGGCGACGATACGAACTTGGCCACTCCAGGATTTTTCGGCAATGATTCGCTGCAAGATTTCGCGGACAAGGCCGCGATAACCAAAAATGGCGCCAGCCAGCATCGCCTGATTCGTTGATTTACCAATCGCGCTTCGTGGTTCGCGCAGGGAAATTCGAGGCAACAACGCGGTGTGATGGTAAAGAAAATTTGTCATCGCATCCAATCCCGGGGCAATCACCCCGCCAATGTAAGCGTTGCCCGGCGCCACGATGTCGAAGGTCACCGCCGTCCCGAAATCGATTACAATCGCAGGCGATCCATAAAACTGCGTTACTGCTACCGCATTGGCCAACCGGTCGGCGCCGATCGATCTCGGATTCGGATAATCGATGCGCACGTTCAATCGGGTTTTCGCCGTCAGCCAAATGATCTTGCGCCCGCGGGCGGCGTGTTTGATTTCGCGGTTCTTCTTCGGTACCACCGATGAGACGACGACGATCCTGGCGTCTCGCCGGCGGAGAATGCTCGCGATCTTACGTGCGTTTAAAGAGGGGGTAGCAATTTTCGAGGGGCGTTCAATTCGAGACCGTGACGCAAACACGAGTTTGGTGAAAGAATTGCTCACATCGATGAGGAGAAAGTCCGGCTTTGTCCGCCGCTTGCGACCGGGAAATCTCGCGCGTAGCCTCGCGTTGTGCTTGTTCATCGTCCCCGCCGTTTACGCCGCACTCCGGCGATTCGCAATCTCATTCGCGAAACAAATCTGCACTGCCACGATTTCGTC
>QHPN01000178.1 GCA_003219115.1 Verrucomicrobiota bacterium
AAAAACAGACATCCGTTAAACATCCGCCTCCGCTGGGCTCCGGCGTGGCAGGCACCAAAAGACGGTAAAGTCGCCGCGAGAGATCCTTGCCGATCATTTGGGCCTCGGATTTCGTCATTCCTTACTGGATGAGAATGGTACGCGGAGCTGCAAACTGTTTTTGGCCGACAATTTGACTGATCTCGGCGTCATTCCTCATCGCCCGCGCTTGCGCTTCATAAATTCTTTGCTTCCGGTGTAGGGTGGCGAATCTACCGCAGCTCTATCGCTTTTGTTTTCTCATGACCGGCGAGTCGTCGAAGGCGCAGGATGTTTTCCAAGACACGGTGCGGGAGGCCGCGTTTCTTGTCGCCAAGGGCGAGGCGCCGGCGGATCGCTATTGGTTCTTTCGTGAAGCGCGCTGGCGCTGTCTCGACGTCGTTGCGCGCGGCGTGCAACCGGAGGAGGGAACAAACGAAGCGTGTGAAATCTCGCCACAGGCGCCCGAACAAATCGAACAGCTCGAGCCGGAGCAACTGGCGATTTGGATTTCCGCCGCACCCGAACCGCAGCGCAGCATTCTCGCTCTCTATTATCTCGATGAATTCACCTACCGCGAAATGATGTCGATGCTGGGTCTGAAATTGCACGAATTGTCGCGCGCAATCGCGTCCGGTCGCCGTGAATTTCAGGCTTGGCTGGATGCAACCGTGCCGGTGGCGGCGGAGAAATGAAGCGATTATCACGCGGCCTGCGCGCCCTGGCGGATTGCGCGCCCATCGAAAACGTCACGGCCCCCGATCGCCGTATGCGGACCGCCGTATCGCGGGCGAAACGAATGGACGATTTCGCGGCGCAGCAGTCATTTGATCAGGCGATTGCCAATTTGGTTCAGGCGATACCCGTTTCGCGCGAAATCGAGGAGTGGTTTGCCAACGAAAAGATGGCTGAAGGCGCAAAACGCAGTTGGAGAAAGACCGCGTTCCATCCTGCCATTCTGGCGATTGGAATCGCGCTGGCTGTGATCGCGGTAGTCGCATGGATCAAGTTCGATGAGCAGATGCATGCGTTCCCCGGCACTGCGACGGCGAAAAAATTGCTAAACGTCGCGGCGATGACGCGGCCCTCGGATTTTGAGCCGGTGCAGGCAGAAGCCGGAACACTCAGCGATTTGTTTTTCATGAAATACCGGCTCGAGCATTACGATGTGCCGCGGGAATTTTCCCAGCAGCGCACGATTGGGGTCCGCAAATTCGATGACGACGAAGCAGGAGAAGTCGCGCAAATCGGCTTGGCCGAAAAGCGAATGCAATTGTTCTTGTTTCCGGCGTCCCGGGACTCGAAGACTGGAAGACCGGAGGAATTTGAGGGCTGGCGTTACATCGAACAGGAAGGATGGATCGGTGCGGTGCAGGCGCGCAACGGCATACTTTTCATGGCCGCGGTTCGCGGCACGAAAAAAGATCTCGCTCCGTATTTGGCTAAACAATAGCGCCGCGCTCCGCTCGCTCCACGAAAGTCATCGGCAATTGCCGACGACAATCCCATTCGATTACGAAGCTGACATTCACAGATGGCGATCGAGTCCTCGAGCCTGCCAGGGGGGAGAGTTGAACTCCCGACCAAGGGCTTATGAGTCCCCTGCTCTACCACTGAGCTACCCTGGCGCGAAGTTTTTCTGTACTCTAAAGCGCTGCTTTCTCAACCCGACTACCATGCAGGCGAAAGAGCTGCCTGTGGTGTGTGTATGTCCTCGTTGGTGTTGGGCGACTCGCGCATCTAAATCAACGGTCGAACCAAGGTAGTGCCTTTTTGAGCCTTTGAGAACGTAAACCCATGCCATAAGAAATCTGCCAGGGGGGAGAGTTGAACTCCCGACCAAGGGCTTATGAGTCCCCTGCTCTACCACTGAGCTACCCTGGCGACGGATTTCTTTTAGCCGAATTGCCGGTCATTCTCAACCAATCGGTCTTAACGCCAGTTCAACCTTTCGACCGCGGCGATGCGGCTTCTCACGCGATTGGATCATGATGAGCGTTGAGCGGTGAACATTCTTCGGCTAACAGAACTAGCGGGAACCTTATGGCCGAGACACAACTCGATTTTCATCTCGAGATCGCACATGTCCTCTTCATAGACATCGTCGGTTATTCGAGGCTGCTCATCAATGAGCAGGGCGAGGTCTTGCAGCAGCTGAACCAGATCGTCCGCAACACCAGTCAGTTTCGGAAGGCGGAAGCAAGCGGTGAATTGATCCGACTTCCCACTGGAGACGGGATGATTCTGGTCTTTTTGCACAGCGCAGAGGCTCCCGTCCAGTGCGCGATCGAAGTCAGCGAGGTTTTACGAAGTTATCCGAAAATCCGGCTACGAATGGGAATCCACAGTGGACCGGTCAATCAGATTACCGACGTCAACGACAAATCAAACCTGGCTGGCGCAGGCATTAACGTCGCGCAGCGAATAATGGATTGCGGCGATGCAGGACACATTCTTCTATCGCAGCGCGTAGCGGATGATTTGGCGCATTACCGACAATGGCAATCCTGCTTGCACGATGTTGGTGAGTTTGAAGTAAAGCACGGCCTCAGGATTCACGTTGTTAATCTCTATACCGACGATTTGGGAAATGGCGCTCTTCCCGAGAAATTCAAGCAAGGAAAGGAGCAATCAATCGCCTCCCCAACGAGAAAAGGCGAAGGTTGGCAAAGGAGGTCGCGGATAGCCGGAGCTCTGATAGCTGCAATTGTGCTGCTGCTGTTCGGGGTCTGGTTCCTTTCGCAACGCGGCTCGCAAAAGCTGCCCGGCCCCGCCGGTGGAAATGTGGCCCACGCCGCCAGCAACGAAAAAAGGATCGCAGTTCTGCCTTTTAAGCCGCTCACGCTTGAGAATCGCGATCAGGTTTTGGAGTTGGGCATGGCCGACAGCTTGATCACAAAGTTGAGCAACAGCAGACAAATCATCATCCGTTCACTGGCTTCGGTGCGTAGGTACGGCGGTTTGGATCAAGATTCCCTCGCAGCAGGACGCGAGCTTCAGGCCGATTCGGTCCTGGAAGGCAATGTGCAGAAATCGGGCGATCACATCAGAGTTACGGCCCGCTTAATCAATGTTGCAGACGGCACTTCGCTTTGGGCCGGTACGTTCGACGAGAAAATGACTGATGTTTTTGCAGTTCAGGACGTGATCTCGCAAAAAGTAGCGGACGCACTCTCCCTGCGATTGAGCGGGGAAGAAAAGGAGCGTTTAACCCGACGCTACACCGACAATGTCGAAGCATATCAACTTTATCTCACCGGACGATATCACTGGGCCAAATTCACGCCGCCCGATATCAGGAAAGGTATCGGGTTTTTTCAAAAGGCAATCGAGCTGGATCCGAAGTATGCGTTAGCCTACTTCGGATTTGCGGAAGCGAATCGATCACTTTCCATTAATGCCGATGTGCCTTCGAAAGATTGCCTTCCTCAAGCGAAGGCGGCCGCGATCAAAGCCTTGGAGATCGATGACTCTCTTGCTGAAGCGCATGCCTCCCTCTCGTTCAGTCTTATCTGGTACGATTGGGACTGGGACGGCGGAGCCCGAGAAGCTCAGCGCGCGATTGCACTCAACCCTAATTCCGCGCACAGTCATTTCGCCTTCGCTCATGTCCTATCCGATCAGGGACGCCATGACCAGGCACTTGCCGAAATGGCGCGGGCAAGGGAACTGGATCCAGTCTTTCTCCTTTACCGTGCACTCGAGGGAATGCTTTTTCATCATGCTCGGCGTGACGCGGAAGCTCTCGACCGATTGCAAAAGGCTGTCGATCTCGACCCGAATTTTTGGATAACGTATTTAATGTTAGGGAAAGTTTACACCCAACAGCGTAACTATCCGGAAGCGATCGAAGAATTAGGGAAGGCTCGGGAGTTATCACACGGAAATTCAGAAGCAATCGCGTCAATTGGTTACGATGCGGCGCTCGCGGGCGATAAACTGAAAGCTCGGGCGGTGTTGGATGAGTTGAAGGCGTTGTCAAATGAGCATTACGTTCCTCCTGTAAACGTTGCGTTAGTGTTGAGCGCTTTAGGCGAAAAGGAGGAAGCCCTGGCCTCGCTCGAAAAAGGTTGCGCGGAACGCGATGTCCGAGTGACGCTGCTTAAAGTCGATCCGCGATGGGATTCGCTGCGCTCCGATCCGCGTTTTATTGCCATCCTTAGGCGAATTGGACTGGAGTAGTCTGTCTTGAGCGTTGGGCGTTGGACGTTTGGTCGACGGGGCAACCGCGCTTCTTTGCAATGATGAACCAGGAATCCTTCCGAGTGCTTTTCCATGGCGGCAATTCCTATTGGCTCACCCGATTCATTATTCTCCGACTGCTTGGTTTCGTTTACGCAGTCGCATTTCTCGTTGCAGCGCAACAACTCGTTCCTCTCGTCGGCGAGCATGGCTTAACTCCGGCCCATCATTTTTTCGAAAGAGTTCAGGCGCATTTCGGCTCGCGTCCTGCCGCAGCATTGCAGATACCGTCGCTTTTTTGGTTCGGGATTTCCGATCAAGGCCTGACGCTCTTTGCCTGGGTTGGGTTCGGTCTCTCCCTGGTTGTCCTTGCCGGTTATGCCAATGCCATCCTGCTCGCCACTCTCTGGGCGATGTACATGTCCATCATTCACGTCGGGCAAATTTGGTACGGCTACGGCTGGGAGACGCAACTGCTCGAGACCGGCTTTCTCTCCATTTTCCTTTGCCCTCTGCTCGATGGTCGGCCATTTCCGAAATGCCGGCCGCCCCTGCTGGTAATCTGGCTATTTCGTTGGCTCGGTTTTCGCATCATGATCGGCGCCGGGCTGATCAAACTGCGTGGCGATCCATGCTGGCGCGATCTGACCTGCCTTTATTATCACTACGAAACCCAGCCGATCCCGAGTCCGGTTAGTCGCTATCTGCATTTCGCACCGCATTGGTTCCACAAATTCGGAACCGCCTGGAACCATTTTATTGAACTGATCGTTCCCTGGTTTTCCTTCGGCCCGCGACACGTACGACACATCGCCGGCCTCTTGCTCGTCACTTTTCAAATATTTCTCATCATCAGCGGCAACCTTTCTTTTCTGAACTACGTCACCATCATTCCATTTCTCGCCTGTTTCGATGATACGTTCCTTCGACGTGTTCTTCCGCGAATGATCGTTAGTCGCGCACAGCGCGCAGCAGCGGAATCCGAGCCATCGCGTATCAATAACGCTATTGCCATCGGATTGGCGGTCTTGGTTGCGTATTTGAGCATCGCGCCGGTCGCGAATCTGATTTCCGAACGGCAAATGATGAATACGTCATTTGATCGGCTCAGCCTCGTGAATACCTACGGCGCATTCGGCGCTGTGGGCAAGGAGCGCGACGAGATTGTTTTCGAAGGAACAGAGGACGCGGCTATCACCGGCGATACGCAATGGAAAGAGTACGAGTTCAAGGCGAAACCGGGCGATCCAAATCGGCGTCCACCATTCGTTGCTCCCTATCAACCACGGATCGATTGGCAAATCTGGTTTGCGGCTATGGCTTCACCAGCGGAGTATCCCTGGACGTTGCATTTCGTCTGGAAACTTTTGCACAACGATCCGGGCACGCTTTCTCTGCTGGCGAATAATCCATTTCCCGTTAGTCCGCCGCATTACATCCGCGCCCGACTCTATCGCTATCATTTTGCCCCGCCCGGTGATCCAGCCTGGTGGAAACGCGAACCCATCGGCGAATGGTTACCCGCGTTTTCAGTGGATGATCCCCAATTCCGCCAGATTCTAGAGGCGATGGATTGGCTGGATTGAACTGTAGCGGCGCTCTATGAGCGTCGTGGCTAAAACGATCGGCGGTCATAGACCGCCGCTACAGGAATTGTAGGGCAGGCGCTCCCGCCTGCCGGATTCATTAGATGGCAACCGGTACGGTTGCCCTACAATTTTTGCGCAGCCAGCTCCTGGCAGCGCCTGATATCCAGTTTGCCTGAAGCGAGAACAGGAATGCCTTCTACTACGGCGGATTTCTTCGGAATCCAAAGATTCGGAACGCCGGCTTCATTCAAGCCAGCACGCAGTTGATCCATTTCGATCGGCTCCGCGGTCAGGAGTATAAGCGCTTCGCCTTTTGCTTCATCTGGCACTCCACAGATGGCGATGCGGCGCTCGCTTCCTTCCAAGCCAAGCACGTCGATTATTTTTTGTTCTACCACTTCGTGTGGCACCATTTCGCCGCCAATCTTGGAGAAACGCGAAAGCCGCCCTTCGATATAAAGAAAGCCGTCTTCATCTAAACGCCCGATATCTCCGGTCTTTAGCCAGCGATGGTGTAAAACTTCCGCTGTTCGCTGCGGGTCTTTCAGATAGCCTTCAAAGATATTCGGCCCACGCAGCCACAACATTCCGCTGTCATAAATAGTTAGTTTCTCGTTAGTTTCCGGGTCACGAATTTCCGCGGCAATGCCCGCGGCCATTTTCCCAACCGAGCCGAGACGATAGAGCTGCTGCACCGTGACATCTGCGCGCTCCAGAATTGGATCGGGCAGGTTTACGGAAACGACGGGCGCGGTTTCGGTTAAACCATAGCCTTCCATCACGCGTTTGCCGAAGCGGCCAAAAAATTTCTCTGAAAGGTCGAGCGGCATTTTTTCCGCGCCGACAATGACCAATCGCGCGGAACGTAACTGTTTCGGCTCGGCCTTGCGCAAATACGCGCGCAAGAACGTTGGTGTCGCTAGCAACACTGTAATTTTGTACTTCTCGACCAAGGCAGCGTTCTTGGCCGCTTCGAGTGGGTTCGGATAAGTGACTATCGGTGTGCCCTCGATAAGCGGATACCAGAGCGTGACGGTGCAGCCGAAACTGTGGAAAAAGGGGAGCGAGGCAAGAAGACTATCTTCCGGTGCGGCATCGAGCATGACAGTAAATTGGGCGACGTTGCCGATGACATTGTGGTGGGAAAGAATGACGCCTTTGGGTTCGCCGGAACTGCCGCTGGTAAAAAGCAAGACTGCTTCTTTGTGTCCGCCGTGGTGCGGAAGACCGAGCCAGCGAGCTAACAAAAAGTTGGGTATAATGATTCCCGCGATCCACCAAAACAGAGTCTGTCGCTTCAATTTCGGCAGCAGCTCGTCAAGCAACACGATATTCGGCGGCCAGGGGAAATTGGACAACCGCTCGTGGAATTGTTTTGCGCTAATCGCAGTTTGAATTTCCCCGCGCGCCATCGCGCTGCCGATCGCCTCCGCCGAAGCGGTGAAATTCAGACCAACCGGAATTTTGTTGGCCAACGCGACAGCCAGATTGGCAACGACCGCGCCTTTGCTGGCAGGTAAGACAATGGCGATCCGTTTCTCTGGAAATTTGTCTCGCAGGGAACGACTCAGCGCGATCGAAACTCCGAGGAGTTTTCCGCAGCTCAGTTTGCTCCCGTCCATTCCATCGATCACCAGCGTGGAAAAAGGTGAGCGTTTAAGTCCACGGAGAGCACGACGCGCAAGATGCAGGCGCAGCTCTGGCCGTTGCTCGAAGCAATCGGCGCCGAGCTTTAGCAAATCCTCGTGGACGCGCGCAATCGTCGCTTCCTCTGCCGGAAGCGAGTTACCAAACGCGACGGTGGCGCGATAGGGAAAATGTTTCGGCCATTTCCGGAAAAACTTTCCGCCGCGAAATGAAAAGATCGATCCCCAGAGTTGATCGAGAAAAACCGGTACCACCGTGCATCCGGCGTGACGCGCGATCATTTCGTATCCGCGTTGCAAGCGCCCCAGCGTTCCCGTGCGCGAGAGTTGGCCTTCTGGAAAAATACAGACGATCTGGCCGGCTTCGATTTGCTCGGTCGCGCGCCGAATTGCTTCGCGTGGCTTACGCCGGTCGATCGGAATGGCGCGGGCCATTAGCAATACGGGCTTCAGCACCGGTTTTCGGTAAAACTCCTCGTCGATAACGAATCGAACCGGCCGGGGACAAGCGAGCTGCAGAATGATCGCGTCCACCCAGGTAATGTGATTGGGCACGAGCAAGAAGCCGCCGGAGGGGAGATTTTCGACACCAATCGCTTTGACCCGATAAACGAGGCGGGCAATGCCGCAGGCGATAAAATAAAAAGCGCGTTGTTTTACGTTTACAATCGCTCCATCTCACTCTGCAATCGCGTTATGACGAACGAGCAAAAATCAGGTGCCCGTACCGCCCTGCTCCTTCTGCTCGCCATCAACCTTTTCAATTACATCGATCGCTACGTTTTGGCGTCAGTCTTGCCCACGCTCAAGCACGAATTTCTGGCAGGTGATCCCAATCAAAATGGTAAGGCCGGTCTTTGGACCACGGCGTTCTTGATCAGTTACATGTTCACCGCGCCAATCTTCGGCTGGCTGGCCGATCGTTTTTCGCGTTGGATTTTGATCGGAACGAGCGTTGCGCTCTGGAGCCTGGCCAGCGGCTGGTCGGGTCTGGCCACCTCGTTTGGGGTTTTGCTTTGCACTAGATTGTTCGTTGGGATCGGGGAAGCGGGTTACGGACCGGCTGCACCCACGATTATTGCCGACCTTTATCCGCTTAAGACAAGAGGGCGCGTCCTAGCGTGGTTTTACGTCGCGATTCCCGTAGGCAGCGCGCTGGGGTATGCGTATGGAGGAAAAATTGCTGATCTTCTCAATTGGCGTTGGGCCTTCTATCTCGTTGTGCCACCGGGGTTATTGCTGGCGGCGTTCTGTTTTTCCATGCGCGAACCGCGGGCAACTTCCGAGGCAAAAGGCCCACCGCCGCTCAGAGATTATCGCGGCCTTTTTCGGATTCGATCTTATGTCCTTAACACCGCGGCGATGACGGTAATGACGTTTGCCATCGGAGGATTCTCCGCATGGATGCCTGACTATATTTTTCTGGATCGTCGTGCCGAGTTTCCGCCGAGCCAGAATTTGTTAGGAAACATTGATTTAACTTTCGGCGCCATCACCGCTGCGGCCGGCCTGCTTGCAACGCTCTGTGGCGGTTGGGCTGGCGACAAACTGCGTGAACGCTTTGCCGGTTCTTACTTTCTGGTTTCCGGCATGGGAATGTTCCTCTCCGTTCCCGCGACTATCGGTCTGATCTATGTTCGTTTTCCGCTGGCCTGGTTGATGGTCTTCATCGCGGTCTTCTTTCTTTTCTTCAATACCGGACCGTCCAATACTGCGCTCGCCAACGTGACGCCGCCCACAGTCCGCGCGAGCGCATTCGCGTTAAACATCTTCATCATTCACCTCCTGGGCGATGCCACCTCTCCGCCGTTAATTGGTATGGTACGCGATCGTTGGAACATGAACGTCGCGCTCTGGGGAGTCGCCGTCCTCATGGTTATGGCCGGTTGTTTGTGGTTTTGGGGCGCAAAATATCTGCCGTCAGATACTGAGAAGATCGAAGCGGCTGGAAATGACGGGATGACGGGCGTTCAACACTAAATGAAAACGCGGGAACTCATCGTTCCCGCGTTATCCTATTCTTCGGTTAGGCGATCTTACGGAGTAGCAGTCGGTTCAGCTTCAGATTTCTCCTTGCTCCGCTCACGTTTCTTCGAGGTGCCGGTTTCGCTGGTGGTACCTTCTTCTTCGGTTGTTTTGTGGTGTCGGCCAGTGGCCTGTTCGGTAGTGGGTTCACCCGAGGTTGTGCTTTCGCGTGAGCCGCTCGTGCCGGGCGAAGCAGTGGCGCCGCTTTCACCGTGCCGATGTGTTTTGCGCTCGCCGGTCTCTTCTGCCGTTGCCGAGGGACTCGGTTGAGGCCGGAGTTGCACTAGCCGAAGCAGCAGCCGCTGCGCTCGGTGAGGCCATGGCCGTTGCTGCCGGTGAAGCAGCGGCGGCCGGCGACGCGGTTGCATTTGTCTGGCCAGTCACGTTCGTTTGTGTTCCATAAGCCCCGGTTGTTGTCGCTCCGCTGACCCCAACGCCGACGCCTACGCCCGGCTGCACCCCATAATAGGAGTAAACGTTATTGATGTATGCGGGGGTTGAATACTCATCGATGCGCGCGTAATCGAACGCCGGAGCGTTGTAGATCCGATCGCGCTCGACTCGCACTGTCATGACACTGGGATCCGATGTTGCCGTGTAAACTGTCCATGGGACCGCGACCGTTTTCCCCCCACCACTAACACGTGTGCTTGTGCCGCCAGTGGTCAATACGGTGTATGCCATGCAACCACTGTTGCGATCCAAGACGACGTCTTTCACCGTTCCGATTTCCTGACCGCTCGAGTCTTTAACTTTCATGCCGACAATTTTGCTCGTCTGCACATAGGTTGTTGTGGTTGTTGAACTCTGGGTTTGTTGTCCGTAAGTGGTGGCCAGCGTCAAACCCAGCAACGTTGCCACTAATAGTGTAGATGTTTTCATAATAGTTTAATCCTGAGAAACTAGGCGACCGGGAAGAGGCATCGTCCGCTAAAGGTATCGGCAGTCCGCCGTCTCTCGGTCGTAAGGCTGCCGATCTAAATCCGGTCAACGGTCGTTCAAATGAACATCCAAAGCGCGCGCCTCGGCTTGCGCTGCGGCGGCCTCACCTGTTTGACTAAGACGCGTTAGATATTCGCTGAGCAGTTGCCAGGATTCCGCGCGATACCATTCCGTTTTCAGCAGGACTTGCAGCTCTGCCACGGCCGTTGGCAACTGTCCGCTGACGGCGAGAGCAGCGAGATAGCGCCGCATAATGGCCCATGATGGCGGATCGGTGTGCGAAGCCAGGTGCAAACGTACGAGATTAATCTGGCCTTTCTCCTTGTGTTCCACCATCGCTAACATCTCTTCCGCCTGAGCCAGACTCACCGGATTTTTCTGCGCGCGCGCAAGAAAACCTCGCGCCGTCTTGAAGTCGTTTCGTTTCAGGGCGACGGCAGCGAGATTGAGCAAGGCAAAGGGTTGCTCGGGATTTTTTGCCAGCGCGCGCTGGAACAACGTTTCGGCTTTTTCGAGGTGAGCGTCCGATAACTCAAGCCCGCCGAGGTTAATCAACATGCGCGCGGAATCCCCGCCAGCCGCAATCGTGCGGGTAAAAAATGTTCGCGGATCCCTCCAATCCTGCGCGCGATAGAATGTGCGCACCCCGAGAAAGACGATCCAAAGAGCGACAATTCCGATTGTCCAGGAAAAAGCGGCCCGATTCCGGTCAATAATTGCCGTCACTTGCAGGGCAATAGCCAGAAGCAGGAAAGCTAACGGGACGTAGAGCCAATGCTCGGCGATGTTCGCGTTCAGTGAAAAAAGACCGCAGACTGGCAAATACGAGATAGCTGCGCAAATCAGGAGCGCGAAGATTGCCTGATCACACTTCCAGGAACGCCCCGCCCACCACAGCAGCCCGCCGAGAACGATGATGCCGGCGAGGGTTTGTAGTTCACGCCACGCCCCCGCGGTCAGACTGGCCGGGTTATATCCCCACGGATGGTTCTCGACATCGCGCTCCATGTGCAGATTCACCGGTGAGATCACAACCCCCGCGTATTCCGCGAGCGCCCGCGCGGCAATGATAGGACGGACTAGCGCCGGCGCTGGCGGTGAAAGCTGCGGCACTTCGACAGGCGGCACCTGATTGCGCAGCGTTGCGTAGATGGTGACCAAAAGAATGAGAGCAATTCCGAAGGCCGGAAGCGCTTTCCATTTCTTCGTCAATAGGATCAGGACGATAGCGAGACCGGCGAAAACCAGACCGCTCTCCTTGCTGAGCGCGCTTGCAAGTAACGCTAAGCCACTGAGCACATAAAATTTCCACGGCACGCCTTGCTCAAGACTGAGCGCGCGGACCAGGAAATATAAACCTGCGAATCCAAACAGAGCGACCAGTGAATCGGCACGGCCGGCAACGTAATCGACGACTCCGGAATGGACCGGGTGCAGCCCCCACGCCAGCGCCGCAACAGCTGCGATGATCGCGCTTCGTCGCTCAACGATTCCGTAGAACTTGAGCAGCGTGAGCGCGAAAGCGAAGAACGCGATGGCAGAGGCGGCATGCAGTAAAATGTTCGTGAAGTGATACGGGCCGGGGCGGAACGCGAACGTCCAATATTCCAGCGTGTAAGTAAGCCGCTGGAGCGGTCGATAAAAATTCGAGGGCGTCGCATCAATAAAGAGAAAATGTTGAAATCCTTCAGGAATGAGTCGCCAGCTGCGGATCAGCGGATCGCGCAACACCAGAGCGGTATCATCCCAAACAAATGTGGCCCGCAGCGCCGGCGCGTGGGCAACGAAAACTAGAACAAGCAGCGTCGCGCAAATGATTAATCTTTGTCTCATTGAAGAAACGCGTGCAGTTTGGGCGCCATTGTGTTCAGGTTAAGGTGAAGTACAAACGATTTCTCATCTCGTTAATCGCGTTTTCAATCGCGAGCAACGCTTATGCCGCTTCGCTTCCGGATGATTGTGCCCAGCTCATTGTCGCTCTTGCGCCCGATTGGAATGCTGTGCATGGGCGTTTGTATCTCCTGGATAAAATCGGTGGCAAGTGGCGCGTGCATGCCGGGCCAGTTCCGGTCTTGTTCGGGAAAAATGGGCTGGCCTGGGGAAGTGGGATCGCCGGTCAAGACGAGCCTGGCTTACGGAAACATGAGCGGGATGGTCGTGCGCCTGCTGGTGTTTTTCGGATTGGGGAAGTTTTTACCTATGATTCCGCGCTGCCACCGGGAGCAGACTATCCATTTCATCAGGTTACCGAAGCCGATGTCTGGAGCGACGATCCGCGTTCGCCGAATTACAATCGGCATATCGTAATCGACCCGCAGAATCCGCCGGATAACTACAGCCACGAAAAAATGCGAGGCGGAGATTTCGCATACCGGTGGCTGGTCGAAATCCGTCACAATTCCGATCCGCCAGTGCCCGGCGACGGCAGCGCAATCTTCTTTCACATTCGTCGTGGAGTGAATCGGCCAACAACCGGCTGCACGACGATGGCGGAGCCGGACCTGGTGCGGCTTGTGAGCTGGCTGCATGCGCTCAAACATCCCTGCTACGCGTTGCTGACAAAGTCGGATTATGCGGCGAAATGGCAAAGCTGGAATCTGCCAGAACCGAATTTGGTTGGTTTGAAGTGACAAGGAACGTCTGTCTCCGACTGCCGATGTCGGAAAACAGCGATTTCTAATCGCTCTAATCTGGCACTGTAGTTAGGCGACTTACCAGTTGCCATCAGGAAGATCGGTAGGTCCGAGCCGGACTGGCGTTAGAGACAACCGCTCCTTGTCTAGCGCGATTTGGCCTTAAACAAACGCCAGGACTCGAGAAATCCGGGTGCAAAATCTTCCGGCTTGTTTGCCACCCATCGCTCCACGATAGCGACGGGAAAGAACTCGACCGCACTAATTTCGTCGGCTGGGTACCTGAATGGCCCGTCATGCTCGCCGCGATAAACGGTAATGAATTCCTGTCCGGTCTTTTCCGACGCTGGGAGTTTGCCCATCGGTCGGAGCCGCGTGGTGACGCCCAGTTCCTCCTCTAGTTCGCGGGCCGCGCTTTCGTCGTACTGTTCGTTAGCTTCCACGTGACCGGCTGCGCTCGAATCCCAGAGAAGAGGATGTCGGTCTTTCCACGGGGAACGCTTTTGTAGAAGCAATTCCCCGGTCCCGTTAAAAATCAGCATGTGAACGGCGCGATGGCGGAAGTTATTCTCATGGACTTCTTGGCGGGTAGCAGTGCCGATTTCTTGATCATTTTCGTCGACAATCGGAAACCGCTCAGGACCCTGATCCGGCCCCGACTTCCCATCCTGCGGCGCGATCAGGTTAGCAAGCTCGATCCATTGTTCACGCGAGAGCTCTTCGGCACGCGTTGTCAACGGGGCACAAATTTTTTTGGCAGTGTCTTCCCAGTCGCCGACGTCTGCCGTGAGTAAGTTGCGCAGCTGTTTCCGGCGTTGCGAAAATCCGTGCTTCACAATCTCACGAAAAAATTTGTAATCGGAAATTCCGATTTGTCTTTCATCGCGTGGCGTGAAGCGAACAATCGCTGACGCGACCTCGGGCTGCGGAACAAAAACCGTCCGCGGAATTTTTCGGAGATACTCGACGTGGTGATGAAGTTGCAGTCGCAAGGTAAGCGCGCCGTAATCAGCAGTTTGCGGTGTCGCGGAGAGTCGCCGTGCCATTTCATCTTGTAACATGAACAATCCCAACGAGATGGGACTTGGAAAATCAACGAAGTGGAATAGTAACTGACTCGCAACATAGTACGGAAGATTTCCAATCACTTTCACATTGCGCTCCGCAAAAAGAATTCGCCTGTCGAAATCAAGCGCATCGCAATGGCGAATTTCGCATTTCGGATGCGAAAATTTTTCGCGCAGGAAATCCACCAGCCGCGCGTCTTTTTCCAACGCGAGCAAACGCGCGCCGCGCCGCAAGATCTCACCGCTGAGCGCGCCAAGGCCCGGTCCAATTTCCAAAACAAAGTCTTCAGCGCTGATCTGAGCTTGCTGGACGATCCAGCGCGCGAGGTTTTGATCGTGCAAAAAATTTTGCCCCAGTCTTTTTGCCGGACGGACGCCAGCCTGAGCGAGTGCTTTTCGAGTCTGTGACAGGTTCACGGAGCGTGTCACTAGAACGGCCGGGAAACGGACCGGCTGTTCACAAAATGCTGTGAACAAAATGCGAGGAGGGCCATCGATTTGTACACAAGTTATTCACATGCCCAAGCCGGACCTGCTTTGTCATTTCAGCTGCAGCGTCGGTGACTTTCTGCGTTTTCGCCCTTTCAAGTAGGTGCGACGCGCTTCGCCCAGCGTGACGCCCTCCAAGAAATAGGCGGACGCTGCGTGTCCGATCGCGAAGGTCCCGGCGCCCGCGACCATTCCACAGACCACATTTCCCCAACCAGGAAAGAACTTCAGAAGCGCGCGAGCGCCCTCGCGCAACAGCATTCCCACGCCGACATTTGCGCCGATCGTCCCGACAAACTCAGTAGCGGCGCGCAGACTTCGTTCGCGTCCGCTCAGGTACATGATTCCGGAAACCATCACCAGTTGCAGAGTCGTGAGGATGGGCAAATCGGCCAGCGGAATCGGTTGTGCACCGATCGCGGTGCAA
>QHPN01000179.1 GCA_003219115.1 Verrucomicrobiota bacterium
TAATCTGCTAGTAACTTTCAGCAATGGAATCGGTCAAACTTATCGAGTGTCCCCGGGATGCCTGGCAAGGACTTAAGCTTCAAATTCCGACCGAGCGGAAGGTGCAATATCTGCGTGGGTTGATCGCGGCAGGCTTCCGGCACATCGATGCAGTCAGCTTCGTTTCGCCGAAAGCGGTTCCGCAGATGGCCGATAGCGAAAAAGTGCTCGAGCAGCTCGGATCGGTCGCGGACGTCGAGATTATCGGCATCGTTGTTAACGAAAAAGGCGCGGAGCGCGCAATCGCGACCGGCGCGGTAAGCACTTTGGGATATCCGTGTTCGATCTCAGAGACATTCCTTCGCCGAAATCAGAATCAATCGCTGGAGCAGAATCAGGCGCTCTTGAAGAAGATTAAGGAACAGGCGGACGAAGCGGGCCTCGAAATGGTCGTGTACATTTCAATGGCGTTTGGAAATCCTTATGGCGATCTATGGAGTGAGGACGAGGTCGCGCGGGCTGCCGCAAACATTGCGGGCCTGGGGATTCATTCTATTTCAATTGCCGACACGGTGGGAGCTGCGACGCCCGACCTGATTCGTCGCGTATTGGGGGCGGTCATCCGTGGTTGCGCGGAACATGAAGTCGGCGTCCACATGCATAGCACGCGCGCGGACGCAGCGGCGAAAGTCCTGGCAGCGTACGATGCCGGATGCCGCCGGTTCGATTCTGCCATCGGCGGGCTTGGCGGATGCCCTTTCGCGCAAGACGACTTGGTCGGGAATATTCCGACGGAAGAAGTTTTGCACGCGTTGGAGGAGCGGGGCGTTACCCTGCCGATCGATGAACGACTCTTGAACGTCACGGCCATGAGCACCGCGATCAGCGACGAATTTTCCTCCGGCAACGGCGTGTGTTGATTGTGTTCAGTTAGCGCCAAAGGCGCATTTCATTTTCTAGCCTAGGGCAGCGCCCCTAGGGCAATTACCCGATACAACGTCCAGCGCTGAAGGCGCGATTCATTTAAGCGAGATTGAAAGGCATGTTGAGTCGCGCCTTCAGCGCTGGTGAACCAGTTCATAGAGTCCTAGGGCAATGCCCTAGGCTGCGATGAGAAAGAGCCGTTGGCGCTAAACAGACACAGCCAACTAAACCTGCACTACTCCGGTGTGGAACCGACCTTTTGCGGGCGGGCGGGCGACATAGCGAAGAAGCTGAACGAGGACATCGCGCGTTTCGTGCGGTTGGATAATGGCATCGATCCAGCCACGCGCTGCCCCGTAACGAATGTCGGTTTGTTCTTCGTAACTCGTCTTCACTTTCGCGCGCAATTCTTCGAGCTCCTCCGGCGCTGCTTTTTTGTCTCCGCGTTCTTTGGCCCGGGCGAGAATGGAAAAGACAGTGTCGCTGGCCTGCGCCGCACCCATCACGGCGTAGCGCGCATTCGGCCACGCCAGAATAAAGCGCGGGTCATAGGCCTTGCCGCAAAGCGCATAGTTCCCCGCTCCGAACGAACCGCCGACCACGATCGTGATTTTCGGGACAATCGAATTGCTGACTGCGTTCACCAACTTCGCACCACTGCGAATGATTCCACTTTGCTCCGCAGCTTTTCCAACCATGAATCCGGTTACGTCCTGGAAAAAAATGATCGGCAGCCCGACCTGGTTACAATCCATAACGAAGCGCGCTGCTTTGTCGGCGCTGTCGGAATAAATGACGCCGCCCATCTGAATTCCTTCCGTCTTGGTGCGAACTTGCAGACGCTGACTGGCGACGATCCCAACCGGGCGGCCGCTGATCCGGGCATAAGCGGTGACCAAAGTCTTACCGTAATCGGCCTTGTATTCATCGAGGGACTCGGCGTCGATGATGGTGCCAAGCAAGTCACGCGCATCATAGTTTTTGTGCCCGTCGAGACCGATCAAATCGTAGATTGCCTCCTCTGACTTCGCCGGTTCTTTGCCAGCGGGCGTCTCACACTTCTCGTTAGCTTCCGGCAACATCGCCACCAGCGAACGGAGTTTTTTCAAACATTCTTCATCGTCTTTTTCGTAGAAATCGACCGTACCGCTGATTTCGGAATGCATTTTCGCTCCGCCCAGTTCTTCCTGATCGACGATTTGTCCGATGGCAGCTTTAACCAGCGAGGGGCCCGCGAGATAAAGGCCGCTGCCCTCAGTCATCAGAATCTTGTCGCATAACACCGGCAGGTAAGCGCCACCGGCGACACAATTGCCCATGATAGCGGCGAACTGCGGTATGCCGGCGGCGGAAATGACGGAGTTGTTGCGGAAGATGCGGCCGAAGTCGTCCTCATCAGGAAAAATCTCATCCTGCATCGGAAGAAATACGCCGGCAGAATCGACCAGATAAATCAGCGGCAGATTATTTTCGAAAGCGATCCGTTGCGCGCGTATAAGTTTCTTCGCGGTCTGAGGGAAGAAGGCGCCCGCTTTTACGGTGGCGTCATTGGCGATGATCATGCACGGGACATTGGCAACGTTGCCGATACCGGCGATGGCACCGGCTGCCGGAACGCGTCCCCACTGTTCGTACATTTTGTAAGCGGCCCAAAGTCCAACTTCGAAAAATTGCGCATCCGAATCGAGCAAACGAGCGAGGCGTTCACGCGCGACCAGCCGCCCCAGCTTGTGTTGTCGCTCCCGGCCCGCCTTGCCGCCGCCTTCGCGCAGCTGCGATTCTTCGAGACGAATTTGTTCGCAGCGATCGCGTAGCGTTTCGGGCCGGGCAGTTCGTGACGACATGCGTGCACGCTTAATCCGGCGCGCGCGTTACTTCAAGCACGGGGTAACGGACTTCCGGCCCTCATTCGAACCGTTTGGCTGGATCGGCCGCTCCGTCAGATCAACGTTGTGCGTCGCGCTAAAAAGCGTCGCTATCGGAATGGTAACCGGAGTCGCCGCGGATACTACGCAGACGATTGCGACTGCCGCGTTCGGAATCCGCCCGATTAAAGCAGCCGAGCGCCACCTTTACCAAAAATGGAATGGCCGCAAGCGTGCCTAGGGACATGAGAGCGATGGCCGTAGCTTGACGTGCGGGACCTTTGATCCGGTCTGCCACAAGCAAACCAAGGCCGAGCCCGAGGGCAGTCCGGGTCAGGGCCAGAAGCGGATCGACTGGTAGATCGGCAGGCGGTTTGGGAATGGGAATCGTTAGTGACATCCGCGTATTCCTATACGTCGCGGCGGTGAAAAATAAATAGGGAAATTGTTGCAAGCATCTAAAAAACAACCGACGAAAGTCTGAGCGGAGATGGAAATTTATGCATTAATTCTTGCCGGTGGTAGCGGCGAGAGATTCTGGCCGCTTAGCCGGCGCGCTTTACCAAAGCAATTGCTGCGCCTGGTTTCGAGCTGTTCCCTGCTGGAGGCGACTATTGCCCGCCTCAACGGAGTGATCCCGCTTGCTCGCATCCTTGTCTTAACCAATGTCGATCAGGAAAAGGGCGTTCGTGAAGTGCTCAAGAATTTTCCGGAATGCAATGTCGTTGCCGAACCATCCAAACGCGATACCGCCGCGGCCGTGGCGCTCGGCGCAGCCTGGGTTGCGGCACGCAATCACACCGCCGCGATGGTTGTTCTGCCAGCCGATCACGTCATTAAAGATACCGCGGCGTTTCAAAAAATTATTCACGACGCGGTTGACGCGGCAAAGGAAAAAAGCGCGCTTATCACCATCGGCATCCGACCAACATCGGCCCATCCGGGTTTTGGTTATATTGAAATTGGCGAACCGGTTTCGGGCAAGCCCGGTCTGCACCGAGTTTTGCGCTTTCGTGAGAAACCAAATGTCGACCTGGCCGAATCTTTTATTCGCAAAGGAAACTTTCGCTGGAATGCCGGCATGTTTGTCTGGACCGTGCCGACGATTCTGACTGAATTTAACCGGCACGCTCCGGAATTCGGGCGATTCATTTCCATGATGACCGCTCCCGGAGCTTTTGAAAAAAACTGGGGCGAGAAATTCTCGAAGCTGCCGAGAACATCCTTCGATTATGCCGTGATGGAACATGCCGATCGCGTGCTTGTCCTGGAAGCGGAGTTCGATTGGGACGACGTCGGCGGCTGGCAGACGGTGGCGCGGTATTTCCCGAAAGATAATCGCGGCAATACCGCCAACTGCGAGCTGACCGTGCTGGAGGCCAGCGATAATATTGTTTTCGATGATACTGGCAAAAACATCGCCCTGCTCGGGGTGAACAATCTAATTGTCGTTAGGACGCGCGATGCAATCCTGGTTTGCCATCGACATCATGCTGAAAAAATCAAAAATCTGGTCGCGAAATTACCGGAGGAATTGCAGTGAACCGGGTCCTGGGGGTCGATCTCGGCCAGGCTCGCACCGGGGTAGCACTTTCCGACGAACTGCGGATGTTGGCGCACCCGTTGGAGACAATAGAGAATCGTTCAGCCGAGAAAGTCGCCCGGCGGGTCCGGCAAATCGTGGCGGAAAAGGAGGTGGACTGTGTTGTCGTAGGCCTGCCGCGCCACATGAACGGCTCACTCGGTCCCGCGGCAGAAAAGGCACAACAGTTTGTCGAAAAATTGCGATCACTCATCTCCTGTGAAGTCGTGACCTGGGATGAACGGCTCTCAACCGTCGCCGCAGAACGGGCGTTGCGGGACGCGGGTAAGAAAACGCGCGAAACACGCGGCATTCGCGATCAAGTGGCGGCGCAAATTATTCTGCAAAGTTATCTCGACCGGCTAAATGGCTGAATCGCGCCGGCTCAAGTTGGTTATTAGTTACGACGGACGAGATTTCGCGGGCTGGCAAAGCCAAAAACATTGCAACACCATCCAGGACAATCTGGAAGCTGCGTTCGAACGCGTCTGCGGACAACGCCTAACCGTGACTGGCTCCGGCCGAACCGATTCCGGCGTTCACGCGCTGGGACAATGCGCACATGTGGACGTGCCAGCTGCACAGTTCGTCGCCGATCGCTGGCTGAAAGCCTTAAACGGCATGCTCCCACAAACGATTCGGATCTTGCGCGCTCGTTTCATCTCCAAGAGTTTTCACGCTCGCTTTTCTGCCAAGGGCAAGGTTTATCGTTATCGGATCATAAATGGATTGGTCCGACCACCATTAGAGATCGGTCGGGCGTGGCATATCCCGGCGTCGCTCGACCGTGATTTGCTGGGGCGAGCCGCTGCGCTATTCCCTGGCCGGCACGACTTTGGTGCCTTTGCTGCAAATCGCGGAAAAGAAGAGCGAAGTACCATGCGCACGATAGAATACGTTCGAGTGACTAGCCGGCGCGGTTTGATCGAAATCGAGTTTTTGGCCGACGGATTCCTCTACAAGATGGTGCGACTGATGGTAGGATCGATCGTCCGCTGCACGCTGGGGAAAGAGAGCCTGCAATCGATAGAAATGCGTTTAGAGCGCCCTTCGCGCGTCGCTAGCCGTTTTGTCGCTCCCGCAGGGGGGCTTTACTTGATCCGCGTTCGCTATTAACTCATTGCGAATCAGAGCGAAGCGGCCTCCTGCTTGTATTTGCGATCGACCTCTTGAAGGCTAGCGGTCGTCGCGGCCGAGCTGGTTTTCCAGAATTTTGCCGAGCAAAATAAGGGCAACGCCACAAAACATCCCCTTGGCGAAGAAATAGGTCGGGATTCCTCCGGCCACGACGTTGCCGATAATGATCGGCTTGTCTTTGTCCTCTTTCATCGCCGCAAACGAGCAGAGAACAAAAACCAAAAGAGCTATTAACGGATTAAAGATCCTCAAATACGTGCGCATGGGCCGAGAGCATGATGAAGCGATTGGCGAAACGCGAGCAAAAGTCCGGGTTCTTTGTCATCCTGAGCGTAGCGAAGGATCTTCCGAAGCTCGTTGACGCCTTCGAACTGTGTGAGATCCCTCGCCGTCTGCGCGGCTCGGGATGACACGTGCGAGAAACAATGACGAGGAGCGAATAAGTCTGGAAACCAAGAATTACCATGGCTCCCTTCTTTCCCGGATTCCTGGTCTCCAGATTTCTTTTATTTCAATCGCGGCAGGAGGCGTTCCAGGATGGTCGCAACCGATTCTTCCACGCTTTGCTGATGAGTTTGCACCACGATCTCCGGATCGACCGGCGCCTCATACGGTGCGTCGATGCCAGTGAACTCGCGGATCTCCCCTGCCCTCGCCTTTTTGTAGAGATTTTTCGGATCCCGTTCTTCGCAGACCGCAAGCGGCGCATCGACGAAGACCTCGATGAATTCGGCATTACCCTCCATTGCAATCGCGCGAGCCCGCTGCCGGTCGGCCCGGTACGGCGAAATAAAAGCAGTGATGACGACGTTGCCGGCGTCAGCCATCAACTTCGCTACTTCGCTCACCCG
>QHPN01000276.1:0-3314 GCA_003219115.1 Verrucomicrobiota bacterium
TGGGCGTTGATGCACTGCTGCCCGCGACCAGCGCAGAACGCTGCGACAACAAGTATCCGCCGATAGCGATTGCTGCGATGAGGACCAGCGCAGCGGTAGCAATGAACCAGATCCGGATTCCTATTCCCTTTTCAGCTGGAACTGGCACCGCTGCTGTTTTATGGCGCGCTTGGAGAAATTTTTGCGGTACCTCAGGATTGCCGAGCTCTTCAGTGTAAAGATTTACCACACCGAAACCTGTGCACCGTGTTTCACCTCAGCCTGACCCAGATCGTGTAGATGTTTGTGCCAGTGGCCAAGCTGTTCCAGGTCTTCCGCCAGATGCTTGGAAAGCAGAATGTGCTCGGCGTCGCCACAATCCATCACTCGCTGGGCAATGTTGATGCCGGCACCGGCGATGTTCGCACGCCCACTCACATCCACTACGCCGCTCACCGGACCGCTGTGCACTCCCATCCGCAGCTTGAGTTCGGGATGCTCCCTGGACGCGCGACTGATCTCCAGCGCGCATTCCACGGGCGCCTCCGGTGTGTTGTAAAACACCAGTGCCATGCCGTCGCCGGTCGGGATCGTAATCAGCCGATGGTTGGCCTCGGCTTTCTTGAACTGATCGGTTCCCCTAACAATCTCGTTCAGCAGCTCGAGTAGTCGGCGTTGCTGATCGATCAGCAGCCTGGAGTACCCGACTATGTCGATAAAAAGGACATAGGCGATCTCAAGCTCAATCTCCTTCTTAACCTCCGCGGCCACAGGGGCAAATTCTACCCGGTTGCGAGCAAACGCTCTACCTCATTCTTTCGGTGCGAGCGAGGCCACGATTTGCTCAAACTTCGGGTAGCCGCGGAGTGGGTCCCAATAGGGCATAAGCTTGAGCTGGCCGTAAGTAATGGTACCGTACCCTGGTAACTGCTCTGCTCGGGCGAGCTGTTCACAGGCGAGATCTTTCTCGCCGACCCATCCAGCGATTATGGCGAAGTACTCGATCATATGTGCACCATTGATCGAGTCTTTCTCGACGGGTAGCAGCTCTATGGCCCGTCGGCCTTCCCGTAATGCTTCTTCTTTCCGGCCGAGGGCGGCATCGATCAATCCCAGTACGCAGATCGCTGGCCCATAATCCGGCTGCTGCGCGATGCGCTTCTCCTGCGCGATTCGTTCCCGGGTGAAGGCGGCACGCGCGGTTGCTTCATCCTTCATCATGCGCGCGACGAGACCTTCGCCAAAATCAGGATGAAGCTGAACGGCATCATTGCCAAAAACGTTGTCGCCAAGCGCGACGAGAGCAGCCTCAGCTCCCGGGGCATCGCGTTCCGCCAGCGCGCAAATTAGCCAGCTATCGGCAACACTCTTGATCGCCTCGGGGTCCTTTACTCGAATCTCCTCCAGCGTTTGATGCAACGGCCGCGTGTTAGCTTTCCAGTCCAGCTCTGTCAGCGCCCGACTAATTTTCGTATCGACATCATCCGGCTTAATTGCCAGGGCGCGATCGAGAACGACAACTTGATCAGCATATCGTCGCAGATTGAGGTAGCTGAGCGCAATTTGCTGCAGGGTGAAGAAGTTGCGCGGATCCAGCTCTATCGCGCGCTGCAGATTCCGCAACCCCTCTTCGTGGTGACCGCGCCGACGAGCGATATAACCGGTCAGCTCGAACACGCGCGGATCGTTGGGTAACGATTTGCGCGCGACTCCCAGCTCGGCCAGCGCTCCATCGTAGTCGAGGTAGCCGCGATAAAGAAGCTCCGCGCGGGCAAGATGCGCTTCGCCGGCGTCGGGTTGCAAACGGAACGCTGCTTCAACGGCGGCCTCGGCTCGGCTGCAGCCAGACGCGCCGAGGTGTGATCAAGCCCAAGGAAATAAAGATTGTCGTGCGCATAAGCGAGCTGGCATTGTGCTAGGAAGAATGAATGATCGCGGGCAAGCGCCTGCTCAAGCAACTCAACCGCCTTGCGCAGGTTTTGTCCGCCGATCGCACTAAAGCTGGTC
Organism: Verrucomicrobiota bacterium; assembly: GCA_003219115.1. Classification (GTDB taxonomy): domain Bacteria; phylum Verrucomicrobiota; class Verrucomicrobiia; order Chthoniobacterales; family UBA10450; genus AV69. The sequence continues at coordinate 1,987 of QHPN01000276.1, forward strand.
GTTAGAATAAGCGCCCTCGCCCGGCTGTAGAGATCGAACGCCGTAATATCCACCGTTGGCGGCCGCTCCATTGCGGTTTTCTCCTGGGGTGACAGTTTCGCCTGCAGCTGATCCGCGATCGCTTTCGCGATTTCAGTTTGAATGGCAAACACGTCGTCGATCGGCCTATCATAATTGTCTGCCCACTCATGCGCGTCCGTGCGGGCATTGATGAGCTGCGCGTTCACTCGCACTTTGTTGCCAGCGCGTTGCACGCTGCCTTCGAGCACGTGAGTGACGCCGAGTTGCTGCGCAACCTCGCGCAGGTTACGTGCAACGCCGCTCTTATACTGCATAACCGACGTTCGGCTGATTACCTTGAGGTCGGCAACTTTGGCCAGCGCAGTCAGGATTTGATCCTGCACGCCATCTGTAAAAAAGGCGTTGTCCGGATCTCGGCTCATATTCTCAAACGGAAGGACCGCGATGCTCTTCTCTGGTGCCGCCGCCGGCGAGACCACGGCGGCGAGGGACGGTCCATGATCAATGGAAGTCGTTGGTCCTTCAGCAGACGTGGAAGGCGCGGCGGTTGTTTTTCCCCCTCGAATCTGTTTCAGAATGGCCGGTGCGAAAATGATCCCGAGAACTGCAAGGGTAAAGAGCATCAACCCGACGACTAAAAGCATGATAAAAACGGGCGACCGTTTTGCATGGCCCGATAGCGCAACGCGCAGCGGCAGTCGCTTGCCATGTTCTAATTTCGCCGGGGGCTTGGGATTACCGACCACGTCGGCATAAAGATTCACCACCGAAACAACGACGCCGTGTTTCACTTCGAAGTCGCCCAGCTCATGAAGGTAGGGCTGCCAACGGCGATATTGTGCGAGGTCATCCCCTACGCGTTTGGAAACCAGAATGTGCCCGGCATCGCCACAATCCATCACTCGCTGTGCGATGTTGATGCCAGCGCCGGCAATGTTCTCGCGCTGGTTCACATCAACCACGTGGTGCACCGGCCCGCTGTGAATGCCCATGCGCACCGGCAAACTCGGCTGCGCGCGCAAGACCTGACTTACTTGCAGGGCGCATTCAACTGGATCTTCAACTGACCCGGTGAAGACGAGTGCCATGCCATCGCCGGTAGGCAGAATAATGAGCTGGCCGGCTGCTTCCGCTTCGCGTGCAGCTTCCGTGTTACGCACAATTTGATTCAACTCCTGCAGCGCTTCCGATTGCTCGTCGATGAGAAGCTTTGAATAGCCGACGATGTCGAGGAAAAGAACATGCGCGATCTCGAGGCGCAGCTTCGTTTTCTGCTCGTCAGCCATCAGGTCGAGACCTTAAGTGTT
>QHPN01000276.1:3365-3902 GCA_003219115.1 Verrucomicrobiota bacterium
GGCAGGCGTGCCGCCTGCAAAGTCACAGCTGCAGCCGACACGGCTGCCTCTACAGCAGCTGAGGTGCCTATAGCTTTACCTTCGCGGCTTTCATTGTCGCGGAGATGAATTCGATCGCTTCCGCTGGAACAGCGGCTGTAGGGAAGGCGACATAGCGCCAACCGTGATAGAAAATTAGGACGACTTCTTTCCCGGCCCAAATTCGATTGATCGCGGTCCACGGTAAGGTAGAGCTGCCGGCGGCAGTGTTCACCGCCATTCCGCCGTCGTCGATTGATACTCTGACCGGGTGATCAGTTTTTGATTCGAAAAAGTGTCGCCTGATTCTGCGGCGATGCGCGACCCCGAGGAGAAAGATCACGAACAGCATGATCGCCGCGCCGCCAGCGATGTAGGCGACCGGTCGGATTCTCGGATCAGCGGCGGCGATCGCGAGCACAACCGGAAAGAGAATGATCGCGATTGGTCCAACGGGACCAGCGCGCCGCCACAGCAGGTAGTTCATCGCTTTATTTCCCAGCTCGGGTGCGGCGATGA
>QHPN01000180.1 GCA_003219115.1 Verrucomicrobiota bacterium
CGCTGGGCGAAATGATTCGCGCGCTCAAAAAGAAACGCGTGCAGGTGCCGGATGGTTTTGCCACGACTGCGGATGCTTTCCGGCTTTTCCTGCGCGAAAACAAGATCGACAAAAAGATCCGCGCCGAAATTGAGCGCCTCAAGAAAGGATCGAAGTCGCTGACCCGAGCCGGCAAAGCGCTGCGCGCACTTTTTCTGCGAGGCAAATTTCCCGAGCAAGTCGAGAAGCAAATTTGCGAGGCTTATCGCGAACTTTCCAAGCGTTACAAAAAACGCGCGGTCGATGTTGCGGTGCGTAGCAGCGCCACAGCGGAGGATTTGCCGGAGGCGAGTTTCGCGGGACAGCAGGAAACCTTCTTGAATATCTCTGGCGAAGACGCAGTCGTCGAAGCGTGCCGCAAATGTTATGCATCCCTCTTTACCGATCGCGCAATCAGTTATCGCGAAGAGAAGGGTTTTGATCATCTCAAAATCGCGCTCTCGGCTGGCGTGCAGAAAATGGTGCGCGCCGACAAAGCCGGCGTCATGTTTTCCATCGACACCGAGAGCGGCTTTCCGAACGTCGTGCGCATCAGCGCGGCCTGGGGCTTGGGCGAAGTCGTCGTGAAAGGCGCAGTCAACCCGGACGAATATACGGTTTTCAAGCCACTGCTCGGGAAGAAAAAGGTACGGCCGATCCTGGGAAAATCGCTCGGCGACAAGAAACGCAAAGTCGTTTACGCGCGCAGCCGCGGCCGTGCAACGCGCACCGTTAATACAACGAAGACAGAGCGCGCATCGTTCGTGCTCGACGACAATGAAATCTTGCTTCTGGCCGAATGGGCGTGCGCGATCGAGAAGCATTACGAAAAGCCGATGGACATCGAATGGGCGCGCGATAGCGAGGCGGGTCAGATCTTCATCGTGCAGGCGCGACCGGAGACAGTGCAGTCGTTGAAAGAAGCCGGCTCGCTCATCACTTATCGGCTCAAGGAAAAAGGCAAGCGAGTGCTCTGCGGCCTGGCCGTCGGCGAGGCGATCGCTGCCGCGAAAGTCTGCCGCATCCAAAGCGCGCGCCAACTCGGCAAATTTAAGGAAGGCTGCATTCTCGTTACCGAAATGACCGATCCCGATTGGGGTCCGATCTTCAAAAAAACCAAAGGCATCATTACCAACCTCGGCGGGCGCACCTGTCACGCAGCCATCGTCAGCCGCGAACTGGGCATCCCAGCAATCGTCGGCACTGGTGAGGCGACAAAAGTTTTGCGCGATGGCCAGGAAGTGACGCTCTCCTGCGCCGAAGGCGATGAGGGTTTTGTTTACGATGGCCTGCTCGATTTCGCCGAGGAGAAAGTCAGCTTGAAAAAGCTGCCGAAAACGCGCACGCCGATCATGCTCAACATCGCCAGCCCGAGCGGCGCGTTTCGCTGGTGGAAGCTGCCGTGCGACGGCATCGGCCTGGCGCGCATCGAGTTCATCATCGCCAATCGCATTCAGGTTCATCCGATGGCGTTGGCGCATTTCGATGAGCTGGAGGATCGCGAGGCGCGCCGGCGCATCGACAAATTGACTCGCAGTTACAAGGACAGGCGCGATTATTTCATCGACAAACTCGCACAAGGCATTGCCCCTATCGCTGCCTCCCAGCATCCGCGTCCCGTCATCGTCCGGCTGAGCGATTTCAAGACCAATGAATACAGCGCGCTCATCGGCGGCGAACAGTTTGAACAACACGAGCAGAATCCGATGCTTGGACTGCGCGGCGCATCACGTTATTACCACGAAAAATTTCGCGACGCCTTCCGGCTCGAGTGCGAGGCGATCAAACGGGTGCGCGACCAGATCGGGCTGAAAAACGTGATCGTGATGGTGCCGTTCTGCCGCACGCTCGATGAAGCCGACAACGTCCTGTGCGAGCTCGCCGGGAATGGCCTCGTGCGCGGGCGTCATAGCCTGGAGATTTATATGATGTGCGAAGTACCATCGAACGTCGCCCTCGCCGAAAAATTTGGTAAACGCTTCGATGGCTTTTCCATCGGCAGCAACGATCTCACTCAACTTGTGCTCGGCGTGGATCGCGATTCGGCTGAGCTGGCTGAGTTGTTCGACGAACGGAACGAAGCGGTGAAAAACGCGGTGCGCGAAGTCATTCATGCGGCCCACAAGACCGACTGCAAAGTTGGCATCTGCGGCGAAGCTCCGAGTGATTATCCTGAATTCGCCGCGTTCCTCGTGAAAAGCGGCATCGATTCCATTTCGATAAATCCCGATCGTTTCATCGAGACGAAAAAAATCGTGGCTAAAGCGGAGGGTAAGCGAAAGTGACGCAGACAGTCCTGTCTGCGAGTAATGAGACAGATAGCTGCGGAAGCGCAGACAGATTTTCTGGTTGAGAGAGCAGACAGGAGTGTCCGCCTCATATAAGCATTGAAAAGACGACGCTTGGCGGACACGCTTGTCGTCAATGTCTGTCGATAGACACGCGCCTCTTCGCGGATTCGACCCATATGGCGAAGTGAACGTTGCGCGTCGTCGGTTGCCACATTGGCAACAGCCGGGCGCGGCTTACTTCATCACATTCCGCCTCGCAGATTCATTGCCGCAGTCGCGTCTTCGCCAATGGCGGGAGGAGCGCGCGATTTGGTTGCGATGACATCCTGAACCGTGGCTCGCGGCCGAGCAGCGTGAATACGAAGAGCGTTTTGTCCGCCGCATTCAAGAATGGTTGGATGCTGGCATGGGCGCCTGCCATTTGCGACGACCTGACGTGCGAAATGAGATAGAGTCTTGCATGTTCCACTTCGATGGAACGCGCTACGATGTAGACGCGCTTGTGCTGATGCCAAACCATGTCCACGCGACCATCGCGCCAAGGGATGACTACAATCTCTCGATGCTTCTGAAAGGCATCAAGGGCGTGAGCGCGAATCGATGCAATAACCTACTGAGGAGCAAAGCCAGCTTTTGGATGGGCGAGTCCTACGATCACATCGTGCGCGACGCGAAAGAACTCGCGGCCTTTCGCGATTACATGGCCGAGAATCCGAAGAAAGCTGGACTCAAATCGCACGAGTACTCGCTTGAACTCCGAAATGTCTTGGTCGCGTGACGCAGACAATCTTGTCTGCGTTCTCCCGAACTACTTCGCGCCTCAATACTCGCAGACAGGAGTGTCTGCGTCACATCGATGACCTCGGAGCGAACATTGCAGTCGGTCATAGACTCGTTAGGCGAGCGTGGCGACAAGACGGCGTTAGTCGTTTTCGACAAGAAAGTTCGAGACTGTTGGTCGTTTCAGAAAATTGCAGCTTGCGCGCGCGCTTTCGCCAATGGGCTCGCCAGGCAGGATTTCAAACACGGCGATAGCGTGGCCCTCTTCGCCGAGAACAGCCCGGAGTGGATCGCGGCTGCGCTAGGAATCATCCGCGCGGGCATGGTCGCGGTGCCACTCGATGTCCAGCTTGGCGAGAAAACTCTGGTTCACATTCTGCAAGACAGTGAGGCGCGCGCGATCATTACGACACGAAAGCGAGTCGAATGGATCGAGAAGCTTGATCTCAAAGAAAAACCAAAGCTCATTTTGCTCGATGCTGGCGAGGAGAGTTCGGCTGAGGCGGATTGGAAACAATTCCTTGAGAACGAAGAAACAGAACTCCCGCCGGTAAGTTGCGACGACGAAGCGGTGCTCTTTTATACGTCGGGAACAACCGGCCCGCCCAAGGGCGTGCCGCTAAGCCACGGCAACATCGTCTCGCAGCTCGATGCCGCCGCCGAAGTAGACCTCATCAAGGGCGGAGATCGTGTGCTGCTCCCGCTGCCCTTGCATCACGTCTATCCATTTGTGATCGGCATGCTGGCTCCGCTGGCTCTCGGTCTGCCGTTGATTCTGCCATTTTCGCTGAGTGGACAGCAGTTGCTCCGTGCTTTGCGGGAAGGCGAAGTGACGGCGATCGTTGGCGTGCCGCGGCTCTACAGCGCGCTCTATTCCGGCATCGAGGCGAGAGTAAAATCTTCCGGATGGATCGCGCCCAGATTGTTCCGTGTTTGTCTGGCGGCGAGTGGATTTGCGCGACAGTGGTTCGGCTTCCGGGTTGGCAAGCTCCTGTTTCGCTCGGTGCACAAAGTTTTTGGTGAAAACCTTCGGCTACTCGCTTCCGGGGGCGCGGCGCTTGATCCGGGACTGGCTTGGAAGCTCGAAGCGCTCGGCTGGCAAGTCGCTATCGGATATGGGCTCACCGAGACTTCGCCGCTGCTTACGGTGAAGTTGCCTGACAAGTCGCCGCCAGATAGCGCGGGAAAACCTGTTGCCGGGGTGGAAATTCGTATTGAATCGAGCGCAGTCGAAAAGAAAGAGCGCGTCAATGGGCATGAGGTCGGCGAGGTCATTGCGCGCGGACCAAGTGTCTTCAGCGGCTATCGAAATCTTCCCGACAAGACTGACGAGGCCTTTACCGAAAACGGATGGTTCCGAACCGGCGACCTGGGTTACTTCGATGATAATGGCGAGCTTCACCTGCTTGGTCGTCTCTCCACTCTGATCAAAACTGAGAGCGGCGAGAAGATTCAAACCGAGGATGTCGAGGCGGCTTACGCTGAGGAATCCGCTATTCGCGAGATTGGCGTACTCGGGGAAAAGGGGAAACTCGTCGCGCTCATAGTCCCCGACCGGGCGAGCAGCGACGATGGAAAAAAGGCTGTGCGCAAGGCGGTCGAAGCAGCTTCAGAGCGGCTGCCGAGTCATCAGCGCATTTCCGATTACGCGATCACTCCGGATGCCTTGCCGCGTACACGGCTTGGCAAAATCCAGCGGCATCGCCTGGCCGAGCGCTACAAAGAAGCGAGAGAAGGTGGCGAGAAAGCTGCCGCCGCCGAGCCGATGTCTGTCGAGGAAATGTCCGGCGAAGATCGCGCGTTGCTCGAAGATTCTTCTGCGCAATCTGTCTGGGAATTGCTCGCAAAACGATACCGCGGCAAGCGACTGACGCCGGACTCAAGTCCGCAGTTCGACCTTGGCATCGATTCACTCGAATGGCTGAACCTTACGCTCGAAATCGGAGAATCGAGCGGAGTAGAATTGAGCGAGGAGGCGATCGCGCGCATCGAGACCGTGCGCGATCTCCTGCGCGAAGTCACCGAGGGCAGCGAAGGCGAAGCCGTCGATCCGGTCAAAAACCCGGACGAAATACTCGATGAGAAACAGAAGCAGTGGCTTGTGCCGCTCGGTCCGCTCGCGGCGGGAACGGCACGCTTTCTTTACGCCGTGAATCGAGTGTTGATGTGTCTGTTTTTTCGCGTCCGTGCCGAGGGATTGGAACACTTACCGCAAGATCGACAATGGGTGCTCACGCCCAATCACGTCAGTTATCTCGATCCGTTCGCAATCGCCGCGTTACTCGATTGGAGTCAGCTGCGTAATACTTATTGGACCGGCTGGACCGGCGTCATTTTCGCGAACCCATTGATGCGTTTCCTAAGCCGACTGGGAAAAATTTTACCGGTCGAACCAACGCGCGCCGCACGTTCGAGCCTGGCCTTTGGCGCGATCATCCTGAAAAAGAAAAAGAACCTGGTGTGGTTTCCAGAAGGCGAACGCTCTGCCAGCGGAAAACTTCAAGAATTCAAGCCGGGCATTGGAATGTTGCTGGAACATTTTCCGGCATCCGTGATTCCTGTTTTCGTTCACGGCACACACGAGGCTCTGCCACCGGGAAAGTTTTTCCCGCGGCCGCGTGCGATCCGCGTTGTATTGGGCAAGCCGCTTAATGCGCGTGAACTGAAAGGAAAGGGGCGTGGCGAAAAACCGTATCAGAAAATTGCGAGCGCCTTACAGCGCAAAGTAGATGAACTTGGCTGAGCCGGTCGCTTAATGCCTTTATGAAGAGCGTAGAACACGGGATCCAGTGCGAAATGACGAAGCTCGA
>QHPN01000181.1:0-3349 GCA_003219115.1 Verrucomicrobiota bacterium
CTGAGCGAGTCCTGGCGCGACTGGAACGAACAATCGTTTAGCCAGTCAGGAAGCGAAGTCGGCGGCGGAGTCGCGGGTGGGGTTTTCATCTCTAAGTTTTACAGCCAATCTCATGCCGCCTCCCCCTTGCGGACGTACTTTGTTCGGTGCTACCGGCGGCGGCCCCGACGAGCCGCCAAACGCGACATAATGATGGATCGGTTGCTCCGTCGCGCGATGCCGAAATAATGGCGACTTCGCCGCCTTTTTAGCGTCAAGGTCCGAGCCGGACTGGCATGACTGCTCGATCCCTCCTGGAAACGCTCCATTGCGCAAAACATTAACGCCGACTTTTACTTTTCGGCCGTATCGCGTTTGGCGCGAAAAAATTCCTGAAGCAATGCGCTGCATTCCTGCGCCAGCACACCGCTCGCGATGTCGCAACGATGATTTAGCTGCGGCATTTGCAGAAGATTAAGAACGCCTCCAGCGGCACCGCCCCGCGGGTCTTCGCAACCGAAAACCACCCGGCGTAATCGCGCGTGAACTGCTGCGCCCGCGCACATTGGACACGGCTCTTTTGTCACCACCAGGTCGCAATCATTCAGTCTCCAGTCGCCGACTGCGGCGGCGGCCTGGGTGATCGCCAGAATTTCGGCGTGTGCCGTCGGGTCCCTTAGAAGTTCGACTTGGTTGTATCCACGACCAATAACGCGGCCGTTTTTCGCGATCACGGCGCCGATCGGCACCTCGTCGCTTGCCGCGGCCTTCCTTGCCAGACGCAAAGCTTCGCGCATCAGCGCCTGATCATTGCGGAAAAGCAAGTCCTCCATCACTTCACGATAGCGGGAGCCGGTGAAAAGTCAGCGCCATGGAATCGATCAGGAGCAATGCTTAAGATTGATCGAGCAGTCATGCCGGTCCGGCCCGGACCCGGAAATCACGCTTTTTCTTTACAAACCGCCGTTAATTTTGCAGGCTGAAACGGTGCGCGCCGCCCTTTTCACCTTCGCGTTCCTCGCTCTTGCGACGGCGGGCTATGCCCAGGAACAGGAGCGCAAACTCGTCGACCGGCTCCTGAGCCCGGACACAAAAATGTCCAACTCGGATCAAAACAAAAAATTCAACGCTGAAACGGAAGCCGCCACCCGATCCGCTTCGGCCAAGACCTTTTACGTTTCGGAAAAAAAACTCAGCAAAAGCTTCGTCGCCGATCGACAGGCATCTACGAGCACTTTCAGCACGCGCAGTTACACGACCAAATCAGCAACAGTGGCCACTTTGCCGCCGATGAAAGGATTTGAAACGAAAAAGGCGCGAGGTGTTTCAACGAACGCGTGCCCCGTAAAAAAATACGCCACTCGCGATTTCGCCGGTAATCGACCGTTTCTGGGACAGGGCAAAAGTCAGAAGGCGCTGCACGCGCAGGACCGACCGCTCACGATTGACGAAGTGCGCGAGTTGTTGAACAAAAACAAGTAGGTTGTTTCCGCGCGCGCGCTGTTTTTAGTGCGCATGAATATGCGCAATCAGCTTGCACAACTCACCCGCGGCGCCGCCCAAATTATTAGCGAAGCGGAGTTAGCCGAAAAACTCCTCGCCAATCGCCCGTTGCGGGTGAAACTCGGCGTCGATCCGACCAGTGCCGACCTTCATCTCGGACATACCATCATCCTGCGGAAACTGCGGGATTTTCAGGAACTTGGTCACCAGGCCGTTTTAATCATCGGAGATTTCACGGCCTTGATTGGCGATCCTACCGGGCGTTCAGCGACGCGCCCAACGATCACGCGCGGAGAAGTCGACCGCAACGCCGAAACCTATCGCGAACAAGCCTTCAAAATTCTCGATCACAGCAAGACCGAAATTGTTTATAACGGTTCCTGGCTCGGAAAGTTAACGTTCGAAGACGTAATTCGTCTCAACGGTAATGTGACTTTGCAGCAATTGCTGCAACGCGAAGATTTTCGCGACCGGATCAAAAACGAGCAACCGATTCACGCGCACGAAATTCAATACCCGATCATGCAAGCCTATGATTCGGTTGTGGTGAAAGCGGACGTGGAACTCGGCGGGACCGATCAGCTGTTCAACATCCTGCTCGGGCGCGAGCTTCAGAAACAGAACGGACAACCGCAGCAAGTCGTTTTGCTTACATCGATTCTGGAAGGGCTCGACGGTAAACAAAAGATGAGCAAAAGCCTCGGCAATTACGTCGCGCTGAACGATTCGCCCGCTGACATGTTCGGCAAATTGATGAGCATCTCCGATGAATTGATGGCGCGGTATTATTTACTGCTGCTCTCGCGCAAGGTGCCAAAGAATGAACACCCCCTCGAGGCCAAAAAGCAGCTCGCCGCCGAAATCGTCGCGACTTATCACTCCCGCGAAGCGGCAAATAAGGCGAAAGAAGAATGGACGACGCGTTTCAGCGAAAAACGGTTATCGGAAACCGAGCTTCCAGTTCTGGCGGCTCAATCCGGCGATGTCGTCACAATTGTCGTTAAAGCGTTCGCCGCTTGCGCGATTACGAAGTCGCGCGCGGAAGCAGGTCGCCTGATCAAACAAGGGAGCATTCAATTGGACGGCGCGAAGCTGCGCAACCCAACTGAGCAAATTAAATTGTCGGCGAATCAAATCTTGCGACTCGATAAAACCCACGCGGTGCGGATTGGGTGACTACAGGCGGCCACAGCCGCCTCTAAAAGAAATTGTAGCAAAACTGGGGCGGCACGCCCCGTCTCTACAGCCGGGAGCGCGGATCTCGGCGCATCTGTACAGGAAAAAGGGCGCGGCGTCCCGACCGCGCCCTTTCCGCCTGCCCTACGCAGTCGCCGTCTCGAACAACGGCAAGATAGTTGCCGGCTCGGAATACGGCGCTGCGATTCCCTCAAAGTGTGCTCGAATACTGCGCAGCTCACGATTGACGAATGCGTCCACGAAATGCAATCGCCGATCCAGCCACGCGAAAAATTTGTTTTTAATCTCGTAATGCACCGCCAGGGTGATTTCGGTGCAGTTCGGTCGCACCTCGGTGAAATCGACAATTCCCATCAGATCGAGATTCCCGCCGACGGATTCGAAAACGACCTCATCCGGCGAATCGCTCTCGAGACCGAGCAGAACGGTGTGGCCCGCGAAACCGAGCGGGTCACGAAACGAAAAATCGACCGTTTTCGATGAGGTAACGGTCGCCCTCGTTACCATCACAAACTGGCGCCGGTAAGAATGGATATTTGCCAGGCGGTTTTTGCATTCTAGCAACGACTGGCCCATGTGGAGAGTCTTTTGCAGTAGCATCGTGAGGTTGGTTGTAGGTGCTTTCCCAGCAATGCAGGTGCCACCGTTTTCGCCGAGGGAAGGGCTGATT
>QHPN01000181.1:3372-9637 GCA_003219115.1 Verrucomicrobiota bacterium
AGTGGCGGAAGCACGAACTCCCTCAGAACCGAACTCACTGCAAAAGTTAAATGGCGACGAAAGTCTTGCCTACGCCAGTACCAGTTCCCGTTAGGAACAGACTCACGCCGCAGCCCGGGGCGCGTCCAGCCAGAATGGTCTCGGCCATGGAGAGGAATATTTTGGCGCCATCCGCACTGCCCAGCCGTACATCGGACGCGCGGTCCGGATGTGGCATTAAACCGAAAATATTTCCTTCGCGATTACAAATGCCGGCAATGTTTTCAATGGAACCGTTTGGATTCGATTCGGGTGTGATCGCGCCGGTCGCATCGCAGTAGCGCATCATGACCTGTCCGTTCCCGTTCAACTCCCGTAATGTTTCCGGATCGGCAAAATAACAGCCTTCGCCGTGAGCAATTGGCATCCGCAAGAGGGTGCCTTGCGGACAATCCTGCGTGAAGGCCGAGTCGGGGACTTCGATTCGAAGGCTCACCATATCACAAACGAAACGCAATCCGCGATTGCGAACGAGGGCGCCCGGGAGCAACCCCGCTTCGCACAATACTTGAAAGCCGTTGCAGGTGCCGAGAACGAGCTGGCCTTCTTTCGCCGCGCGCACTACCTCGTTCATGATCGGCGAGAAACGCGCGATGGCTCCGCAGCGCAAATAATCACCATAAGCAAATCCGCCCGGCAACACCACGGCATCGAAGCCGGCAAGCGAAGTCTCTTTGTGCCAGACGTATTCCGCTCTCAACCCATCGAGCCCGTTGATCGCGCGCAGGCAATCCTGGTCACAATTGGAACCAGGAAACTGGATGACCGCGAATTTCATCTAAGCGTGAGCAAACCGTGTCGCTCGTTGTTCTTCGTGATAATCATTTACCACCAGGCAGGCGTGAATCACACCTGGAATCCAGCCGAGAAGCGTCAGGATTAGACTCAGGAAAAAACTGGCAATCCGTCCGGTGAGCAAAACGGCGAACGGCGGGAAAATCACACAGAAAAAATAACGCAGCGCTTTCATTCCTTCACCAACTGATAATCTTCGATGACCGGATTCGAAAGCAAATCGCGGCAAAGCTTATGCAAGCGCGCTTCCACGTCGGCATCGTCGCGCTCGAGATCGATCTCCAGGTATTTGCCAATCCGCACATTTTTGACTTCGCGCATTCCGAGATGCTGCATTGCCTCCCGCACGGCTGCGCCCTGCGGATCCAGTACTGCCGCTTTTGGCATCACCACCACTTTGGCTTTCATCTTTCAATTTACGAGTGCAATGACCGCGCGCCAATGTTCTTCTGGCGCAAGAAAATTCTTTCAAAGCTGCTTCGGCCGCGCTAGTTGTCGCCGCGAAATGGACGCTCCACCAATCATGCAAGCGCCGCCGCCCGTGCCGAGCGGGATGGGGTGCTTCGCCAAGGGATGTCTGTCCCTTGTTATCGCCGTAGTTGTTCTTGGCGTCATTTTGATCGGCGGTGGTTTGTTTGTCGTGAACCGTGGTATCAGCATGTTTACTGCAACTGCGCCGGCTCAAATCCAGACGCGTCCGGCGACGCCGGCGGAATTGCAGGTGGCGAGAGCAAAATTGGACTCGCTTCGCAGTGCGACCAGAAATCGGGTAGAAACCACGATTGAATTCAACGCCGACGACGTTAACGCTCTCTTGCAAAACGAACCGGAATTCCACGAGGCACGCAATCATGCGCGGGTTGCCATTGCCAATTCCATTGTGTCGCTTGACGTTAGTGCACCGCTGGACTCGGCACACTGGAGCCGACTGAAGGGGCGATGGTTCAACGGAAACATTCAGTTCGGTTTTAGCTACGTGGACGACAACTTTAACTTCGATGTTCGCTCGGCCGAAGCGAACGGTTATCAATTTCCCCGCGCGCTTCTTAGCGCTGAGTTCATGCAATCATTCAATCGCAGTTTTAACGACAGCTTTCGTCGTGAATCCGCCAAGCGTGGTGACGCGAGTGATCTTTGGCGATATATCAGGATGGCAACGGTGCAAAACGACAAGCTGATCGTGACTACAAGAGCGCTGTAGCACAGGCGTCTGATGCCAGTCCGGCTCGGACCCTGTCGGTCAACGGGCATCTTGCCCGTTGACCCGCTCGGATTAGGAACCGGGCAAGATGTCCGGTTGCCCCACAGGCTGGAAGCCTGTGCTACTTATTTCTCCCTTTCCACTTCACGCGGATCCTTGTCTTCGCGTAATCCTACAAACACCGGCTGGCGCAGTTTCAGGTCGCGGGTCCATTCGGCGAACTTGATCTGACAGACATGTTTTGGATTCACCCAGGTAAATTTCCGCATTTCGCCCGGGGTGATTCCCTGCACCCATTCGCCATTTTGCTTTGATGGCAAGTCGGCGAACGGACACGTGCTGCGCTCTTCAGCGCGCATTTTTTTATGCAAACTACTCAACAATTTCGTGTCGAAACCGGTGCCGACTTTACCGGCAAACCGCAGCTTGTCCCTGTCGAAGTAACCCACCAGCAGCGCGCCGAAATGTTTGCGCGCGCCCGCCGGCGGGGTGAAGCCGCCAATGACGAATTCCTGTTCGGTTACACATTTTAGTTTGATCCACGCTCCGCTACGCCGGCCAGGCTCGTAAACGGAATCGCGTTGCTTGCCAATGAGTCCCTCCAAACCACGCCGCTGAATTTCCGGCAGCAACGTTTTTGCATCGCTTCCAAGCGCCCCTGAAAAGCGAATGACATCACCAGAGGGTGGAATCAGCCGAGCGAGCAATTCCTTTCGCACCATCAGCGGCAGCGCAATCAAACTGCGGCCGTTCCATTGCAAGAGATCGAAAACGTAAAACGCCAGCGGCGCGTCTTTGCCGTCTAGTTCCGCTCGCTGCAAAAGCTGGAAAGACGACCGGCCTGCCTCGTCCATCGCCACGACTTCGCCATCGACCACGCATTCATCCGCTTCAAAATCGGCAGCAGCGCGCGCGACCTGCGGGAAGCGATCGTTCAGCTTCTTTTCATTGCGTGAAATCAATTGCACCGTGCGTCCGTTTTTGATCGCGAGCGCGCGAATGCCGTCGAATTTCAATTCGTAAAGCCAATCACCCGTCGTCGGCGCGTCTTCGACCAACTTCGGCTTCATTAGGTCGATGAAACGCGGTCTTGTTTTTGGCAAATCCGCTAGCGATAAATCTGCGAATCGGGATTCAGGGCTCGTCCGGTGGCCGCTCCGGCTGCCTTTCTCTGCTTCCGGCAAGCGACGCGCGCGCCCTACAATTTCATGGTCTTTTTTTTTAAGCGACGCGTTTCTCGCGGCCTTAGCGATCCGCGCTTTGAACGAATCTTTTTCGTTCACCCGGTTGGATTGCCATTCCGAGTCGCGCGCGGCGGCGATCTGTTTCATCGTTCGGCCGGTCTTGACCGATTGATCATCGCGCTTCTTTGAAATCGGTTTCACCCCACCGGCGGTCTTCATCAAAAGCCACTGGTTCTTCCCATCCTGCGGGCGGATTCGAATGAGCGCCCATTCGCCTTTCGCTTTTTCGCCATGCAAAATGACATGGAACTTCCCTTTGCGCACCGCTTCCACGGGATCTTCCGCCGGAGTTAGCTCATAGGTGCCGCGGTCCCAAACCATCACCGTCCCGCCGCCGTACTGTCCTTCAGGAATGATCCCCTCGAATCCCGCGTACTCGATCGGATGATCTTCTACTTCAACCGCGAGATGCTTTTCCGCCTGCGCCCACGGCAATCCCTTGGGCACGGCCCACGATTTCAAAACGCCTTCCATTTCCAGCCGGAAATCGTAATGCAACCGGCGGGCATCGTGTTTTTGGATAACAAAACGTAGCGTGCGTGGTTTTCGCGGACCGGCTTTGGTGGAAGTCGTTGGCTCAGCCGTCTTTTTGAAGTCGCGCTTCCGTTTGTATTCAGCCAGCCCCATGACCGTCAATCTAACCTCGGATCCCGCGGATGAAACGGATTTGTAACGGCGCTCGCTGCGGTCCGCGGAACATAGGCATCCTGCCTCTACGGCCCAGCGGATTTTCAATCCGCTGCCACGAGCACATCTGAAGTTGGGCTTTCGCCGTGGCACCGCGCCTCAGGCCGCGGCTTCGGATGCTGGCGCAGCGGTGGCATCGTGGGTCAGGGCTTCGCCAACGAGGTAGCGGGTAAAACGCCGAATCACGATGTTCTCCCCCAGTTCCGCAATCTTGGAGCTAAGCAACTCCTTGATCGTCTGGTCCAGATTCTTGATGAACCCCTGCTCCAGCAAACAAACTGTGCTGTAAAACTTCTCCAGTTTGCCGTCGACGATCTTGTTTATGACCGCTTCCGGTTTGCCTTTCACTTGCGCCTTGTAAATTTCGCGCTCGGCTTCAATCAGGTTGCCGGGCACATCCTCACGACTCACATAAAGCGGATGCGCCGCTGCGATGTGCAGGGTGATGTCCTTGACGAAAAGGCGAAAATTTTCGTTCTTGGCCACGAAATCGGTCTCGCAATTCACCTCAACCAACACGCCCACTTTTCCCTGCAAATGAATGTAAGAGGCAACAATTCCTTCCTTCGTGACACGCGACGCTTTTTTGCTGGCGCTCGCGATTCCTTTCGTCCGCAAAATCACCTCCGCTTTCACCAAGTCGCCATGGGCTTCCGTCAACGCGCGCTTGCAATCCATCATTCCCGCGTTAGTTCGATCGCGAAGTTCCTTAACCGTCTTTGGATCAATTTGCATTGTTTGCATTCGTTAAAAGTGTTATAAAAATTACATCGTTACATTGTGAAATCGACAGAGCAGTCGATTCTCGTCCGCTTTAAGCGGACACGCCGGCCATCTCTGCCTGCGCGGTTACCGACGAATCGCCACTAGCCGACACAATCGCATCGACCAGTTTCTGCAGGATCACGCGGATGGCACGAATCGCATCGTCATTACCAGCAATGGGATAATCGATGATCTCCGGGTCAGCATTGGTGTCAACGATCGCCACTGTCGGAATATTGAGCCGGCGCGCTTCGTTGACCGCATTTTGCTCGCGGGTCGTGTCAACAATAACAAGCACATCGGGTAATTGCGACATTTCCAGAATACCATCGAGGTTTCGGCGAAGTTTGGCCCCCTCGCGATTGAGCGCGGCGATCTCTTGTTTCCCCATCTTTTTGAAAGCCGGCGACTGCTCGATTTCCTCGATATATTTCAGGCGTCCGATACTTTTGCGGATCGTCGCCAGATTGGTCAGGGTGCCACCCAGCCAGCGCTGGTTGACATAAAACTGCCCGCAGGCCAGGGCCGCTTCTTTCACCGCCTGTTGCGCCTGTTTCTTGCAGCCGACAAACAAAATTTTCCCGCCGCGCCGCGTTACTTCCTCCAAAAACTGAGTGGCGCGCTGCAATTGCCTTACCGTCTCATCCAAATTGATGATGTAGATCTGGTTTTTCTGCTCGAAAATGTAAGGCCGCATTTTCGGGTTCCAGCGCTTGGTCTGGTGCCCAAAATGCACGCCGGCCTCTAACAATTCCGGCACAAGTTCAGTTGTATCTGCCATAGGGAAAATTAACCTCGCCGCCGAGGGGAAAGCGGACGGGGAAGATGCCGTAAAGCGGCCTCAAAGGCAAACAGAATGTTCGCCTTTTGCGGCTCCGCTTCCGACAGTTCTCGACCTCAGAGACCGCGTGATTTGGCGAAAAGATACGGCGCAATCATTCCGGGCAGCCCTGGCAGCTTGCCAAAAACAACATCATCGGCAAACTGCCGACGATTGCAGGCTGGCAGGCTGCGCTCCCTAGATCACAGGAACCGTCGCTATCGCGCTTGTTCGATTTTCCGCGCGAGGAGCCAGCAAAGATCGGAGAGCCGGTTCAGGTAACGCAGGGTCTCGATGTTGAAATTTATGTCGTCGTTTACCAAAGCTGCGACACGGCGCTCAGCGCGGCGGCAGGTCGTGCGCGCGTTATCCAGTGCAGCCGAAGCGACTGAAGCGCCAGGGATGACCCAGTCTTTTGGATAAAGTGATTTGTCCTTTTCAAGCTCATCGATGACCGCGGTTATCCGATCAACCATCGCGCCGTTCGTGATTTCGAATCCGTCCTTTCGATAACGTGCCAAATCTTCGGGCGCGGTCGCGAGCTCGCCCATGACCGTGATCAATTCTTTTTGCGCCGCTAGAATTTCACCGCGCACGAATTCATCCGACACCGCCGCGCGCGCCAACCCGAGCGCGCTGTTCAATTCATCGACGCAACCGTAGGCGTCGACCCGATGATCGGTCTTCGAAACACGTCGCCCATACATGAGCGAC
>QHPN01000182.1 GCA_003219115.1 Verrucomicrobiota bacterium
AGAGAGAGTAATTTTTTGGTGATGAGGAGATGCGTGTCGCGCAATTGCAAATTCGGAATCAGCGCCATTTTTAAGGTTCCGCCGGTTGCCTGATAGTTGAAGTCGCGGCCATGTGGCGTGATCACGAGACGCGTACCGAAGAATCCGCCTTTCTCGCCCCGAAAACGCCAGGTGACATCAGCCGGCTCAGATTCGACCCGTCCAAGGTAAACGCGCTGCGGCAGAAAAATATGGAACCAGGGCTTTGCCGGCGACGGTTCCGGGGTGGGCGCGTAGGTTTGGATTTCTACTTCGCCTGATTGAATATGAACCTCATCGAGTTGCCAGCGTCGGAGAAAAAATCCCAGCGGATTGAGCTTTGCCGTGATCCCGTGCGCATCCATCGACTTCATTGCTTTGCGTCCATTTTCGGCCCGAAATTTGTCGCTGGTTGCAGAGAGAAACCCGGTCCGGTGAATGGACGCGTACTGCCCGGTGGGAAAATGCAGGCCTTTTGCCGTTTCTTTTTCGAGCGCGACGCGAAAGCGATCGCTCTCGATGTGGTGAGTTAGCCGCGGATTGAGCCAGGCGATTCCCATCACGCCAGCGATTAACAAAATTGCAACCGTTGCGACCGCCCAACCTTTGCTCCGCATGATTGCGCTAGGGGCCAGACGCGGTCAGGAGTGTATTCGCGGAATAGAGGACGCCATTTTTCATCACACTCTCAATGTCGGAGGCGTGTGCGATGTCATCGACCGGATTGGAGTTCAGAATAACGATGTCCGCGAAATATCCCTTTTCGATTTTGCCGATGTGCGCGCCGGTCTCGCCGCCGAACAATTGCGCGGCGTTCGTGGTCGTGCATTGCAAAATTTGCATCGGCGTCAATCCAGCTTCTTTCATCAATTGAAACTCGCGGAACAAAGCGGGGCCGTGAATGGTGCCGATATTTCCCGCATCGGTGCCGGCCGCGATCGTTATCCCGGCATCCTCCAGCGTCTTTAGGTTTTTAAGCGCGATATCGTAGGTTTTCTTGATCCGATCGAGCACGTCTTCCGGCTTAGCCAGCGCCGTCTTGATCCGATCCGGCAGTTTATCCGGTGGAATTTTTGTCACATCGAGTGACGCGATCACTTCGGGGTTACCCCACGCTTTTTCTTCCGGAGTCAGATTTAATTTGTTGGCGAAGACGCGCCCGTAGCGCTCGAACACCACCAGAGTGGGACACAAAATCGTGTGTCGATCTTTCAGCAGCTTCACAAACGAGTCGTCGACCGGTTTGTCGATGACGCTGTGGACAAGCACATCGGCGCCTTCTTCCACGGCGGCGCGCGCCGTTTCCAGTTCGGTCGCATGCACGGCCACGCGAACTTTGTGGGCGTGACTTTCTTCAACCGTAGCGCGAACGATCGGCCGAAACGAGTCGACCGGATGACCCTGATCAACGATGTACCAGATTTTAACGAGATCTGGATTTTGCGCGGCCAGTTTGCGCACGAAGTCGCGCGCTTGATCGGGCGTATCGATTTTTACGATAGGCGGATCACCCAGATCGAGTTTCTCACGGGAAACGCTGGAAATTAACGGCCCGGCTACGGCCACGCGTGGCGCTTTTGCGTCTGAATTGGCGATCTTTCGCACCTCGAAATTCCACATTGGCCCGCCGACATCAACCACGCTGGTAATGCCGCAACGGAGATAGCGCGCGAATGTGTCGGTTAGATGCGATTTGATCCATGCCACCTCATCCTTGTACGGCCGCACGTTGTTGAAATCCGCCCCATCCGGCCGGGTGAACAAATCGCCAGACTGGAAAAAGTGCACATGCGTGTCGATGTAGCCTGGAAGAATAAATTTCTTGTCGCATTCGACCCATTTAGATCCAACCGGGACACCGCTCTCCTTGCGGCTGGCAACGCTCTCAATCTTGTCGCCGTTGATCACAACAACGGCGTTTTCGATCGTTTTGCCATCCGCCGGGTTAACAACTGTCCCGCCAACGAGAGAAATTTTCTGAGCGAAGGCGCTACTCGCCAGAGCCGAGCCGATTAGGAGAAGAGCGATTCGATTCATAAATGAAGAGTATCGTGAGCTGTTTCGCTACGAACAATTCGACTAGCCTCGCTTTCCAGCGGGGCATAATCGATGCGTCGTGGACGTAAATAAAATTCTTCGATCGCAATTTTGGTCAATGCCGCTGCGGGCAGCGCCAGAATAGCGCCCGCCAATCCAAAGAGCCAGCCCATCGAAACCGTGAAAAACAGAATCATCACCGGGTTCAATCGCATTTCTCTGCCGAGAATGTAAGGAACGAGGAAGTTCACCTCGATCTGCTGCACAAACAGGATCGCGGCGAGCGCGAGCCAGAATTTTGTCACGCTGATACTCAAAGCAACGAAGAGGACAGGGAACGCGACCAGGACAGGCCCGATGTTCGGCAGGAATTCGCCAAAAAATGCGAGGACACCAAAGACGAAAGCCGGCTGCACACCCACTGCCCACAACAAGATGCCGGTCGAGGCGCCTGTGATCAGGCCATTGATCGCGACGCCTCGCGCCCATGCCGTCATTTGGTCCATCATTCGGATAAGAGTGCGCCGGGCCTTCTCGCGATGGCGGTCCGGGACGAGTGCAAGATAGCCGGTGACGAGCGGCTTTGGGTTCGCCAAAACAAAAATCAGGACCAGCAGGGAGAAGACGAAAACAAAGACACCGCCAACCACCCCAAGGGTCGAACGCAGAAGCACGTTAGCCATGGTGCCAGCCTGATTGCCGACAGTGGCGGCGATTTGATCGGCTTGCGGCAAGGCGTTTTGCAACGCTGGGTAGCGTTCGGCAAAGTCAGCGATATGGCCACGGATCGATTGCCATGCGCCGGGCAGACGCTGGATCAGGGACTGCAGTTCAGTGGTAAACGTGGGAACTGCCACCGCGACGACCAAGACCACGATCGTTGCCAGCGCGATCAGGACGAGCGCAGCACCGATTGGCCGCGGAATGCGGCGGCGCTCCAAGGCGACAACGAGCGGGTTCAATACCATCGCCAGCAAGATGACGATTCCAAAAAGCAACAAAACAGCCACCAGCGCGCGCAAAAGAAGCCAGCCAACAATCAACAATACGACCAGGATGAGAAGACGACGCGCGTCCCGGTAAGTGAATGGGCCATGCTCGTCGTGTTCCTCTTGATTCGCCGTTGCCATGGAAAAAACCGCTATTCGTCAGACTGACATCAATAATTCGCGAATGCCATCAAAGACGATCTTGCGCGTCGCGCCTTCGTTCGAGCTCGACCAGCGTTACACGCGGGCGCCCCCGCAGCGATTAATGAAAGCAAAGTTCGGCGGTCATAGAACCGCTGTATCCATAACTTGATAATCTCACTCTTTGCAGCGCCCACCGTAATAACTGTTGGGGAATGTCACGCTTTCGGTCCACGAATGAAAAGACGGGCTTCTGAAGTGCCGGACAAATTGCTGCGGCACGAGAGGAAATGAACAAGTAGCAATGGCCATAAGCCGTAAACCGCATCCCTGAAAGCCGACGAATCAAGTTCAACAGATGGGAAGATGCTGAACGCGAAATAATGCAGTACAAACTGCGCCCGCATCGCGTTTACACACCCGACCCCGTATTCTCTTTTCGTCTTTTCGGAATCATTTAATGTGATCCAATTCGGGCCGCCCGCCCGGTCGGCGGACGAGACTTGCGATTCGACGGACTTAATCTACAATAGCGGCCTCGTTTATGACTGAGAACACCGGAACGACGGATCTCAAGGAGTTCCAATTGCATGAGAAGGACACGGGCAGCGCTGACGTGCAAGTCGCGTCGCTGACGAAACGGATCGCGCAATTGACCGAACACCTTAAGACCAACGCGAAGGACCATTCTTCGCGGCGCGGCCTTTTGAAAATGGTCGCGCAGCGTCGCAGTCTCCTCGATTACCTAAGTCGCTCGAAAAGCGAGCGTTACAAAAAGGTAATCGACAAGCTGAACCTCCGGAAGTAGTTCGAAGCCGGACGAAGATAACACCGCAAGACCAGGCCGAAAAAACACCTTGGGTTTTAGGTTTCAGGGCCGAAACGCGTTTCGGAATTGACACCTACAATCAGGGTGACCGGCCTGGATTCTCGCACATCCAGAAAGTTAAAAAATGCAACACAAGGTCACGGCGCAAATAGGCGCCAATTCGATAAATATTGAAACAGGCAAGATCGCGAAATTGGCCGACGGTTCGGTCGTAGTTTCCTGCGGCGAAACCATGGTGATGGCGAGCGCGGTCTCGGCCACCGTTATTAAGGAAGGCCAGGACTTTTTCCCGCTCACCGTCGATTACCGCGAGAAAGCGGCCGCGGCAGGAAAGTTCCCGGGGGGTTACTTCAAACGCGAGGGACGTCCTACGGAAAAGGAGACGCTCACCTCGCGCATGACCGACCGGCCACTCCGTCCACTTTTTCCTCAGGGTTATTTCTACGATACCCAGGTCATTTCCATTTTGCTCAGCGCCGATGGTGAAAATGATCCGGACATTTTGTCGATGAACGGTGCGTCAGCGGCACTGACCGTTTCAGACATTCCGTTCAAAGGACCAATCGGCGCGGTGCGGGTTGGGCGCGTGAACGGCGAGTTTGTCGCGAATCCGACCCACGCAATGCGGCTCCAGAGCGATCTGGATCTGATTTACGTCGGGACGGAAAACGATGTCATCATGATCGAAGGCGCCGCTAACGAGTTGCCGGAAGCGGAGTTCGTGAAAGCACTGGAGTTCGCCCACGGGCACGCGCGCGAAATGATCCGCGCGCAAAAAGAACTGGCCGCCCAAGTAGGCAAAACCAAACGCGAGATGCCGCTGCTGGAGGTGCAGCCCGAATTGCTCGAGATTGCATATCAAGTCGCCGGTGATCGCATTGAGGGCGCGCTCTGTACGCAGGGCAAGGTTGCGCGCTCAAAGGCGGTGGATGCGTTGCGCCAGGAAGTGAAAACGGCGGTGTTGCAAAAACACCCCGAAGCAGACGATTTCGCCATTTCGCAGGCCTTCGATTATGTCCAGAAAAAAGCTTTCCGCGTCAGCGTCCTGGAAAAGCAAAAGCGGATGGATGGGCGCGGCTATCAGGATTTGCGACAAATCAGCTGCGAAGTCGGCGTGCTGCCACGCGCGCATGGCTCAGCCATTTTCCAGCGCGGCGAAACCCAGGCACTCGCCCTGGCCACTCTCGCGCCGATCGAGGAAGCACAAATGATCGATGCCTACGGCGGCGGCGAACAATCGAAACGCTTTCTGCTCCATTACAATTTCCCGCCGTTCTCGGTCGGTGAGACCGGCAGATTTGGCGGGGCGAGCCGGCGCGAGATCGGTCACGGCGCGCTAGCAGAACGTTCGCTCGAGCCGGTGGTGCCGAGCGAAAATGATTTTCGTTACGCTATCCGCATTTCCAGCGAAGTAATGGAGTCCAACGGCTCGACTTCGATGGCAAGCGTATGTGGTGGAATGCTCGCCCTGATGGACGCCGGGGTCCCGGTCAAGGACGTGGTCGCGGGAAT
>QHPN01000183.1 GCA_003219115.1 Verrucomicrobiota bacterium
TGGATTAAGCGTCTCCGGGGCGTCCAGTCTCGCGCTGCAGTTTTTTGGTAACTAAAAATCGCGATTACTATTCCTCCGCAAAACAGCAGCGCCCATAGGCCGCTCCCAATCCACCCCCATTCTAGCGCGGTCTGAAGATAATCTTCATGCAAGAATCTCCAGGCGCCCGGAGCTCGGCTGATCGCCACGCTGCTATAGACCGGAAATACAACGCGAAAAGTTCCTGGGCCGAATCCGAAAAATCCAACATCAGGCAGCGCGCTGATTGCGACGCGTGAAGCCAGCCAACGAGCATCGTTTGGCACGCCCTGACTCAAAGTTTCCCAGCGGTTGAGCGGTTGCTCGATATGGCTTGCCCACCCGAGCGCCAATACTGGCAAAAGAAACGCGATCGCGCCGACCAGGATTACATTTTTTTTGGTGCGCGAAAGCTTTCGCAGGAGTGTCGGTCCAAATTGCAAGCAGATCGCAATCGCGAGCAAAAGCGCGATGAACTGGGCCATCCGCGACGTATTGGCCAGAACCCCGGCGACAGTAAGAACAAAAACGCTTATCCAAATTGCCCGCATGGCAGGATGACATCGCGTGATGAATGCGCGTAGAGCAAGACCGGCAGTTAATGGCCAGACCAGATTCAAGAACGCTCCGGCATTCGCATGATAATAGTATGTCGCAAAAAATGTTTGGCTGGCGTAGGGACCCGCCGGTTGCCAGAAGATCATCCGCGCGCCGGTCGCTTTCTGGAGCAAACCGAAAAATGCAATCGAGCCAGCGACGAAACCGATCGTGTACCATAACCGGAGCAACCACCGATTGCTCTGGGAAAGATCGACAACGAACAAAATCGCGCAAAGCAGCAATGCTCCGCGCACAATCCAGGCCGCGCTGATTGCGTAATCTACGGAACCGGCAAGATACGGCGCAAAATTTCGCAGCGGAACGAACGTATGAAAATCCGAGTCGTAGATCGACCTTGCATTGAGGACCATCCACCCGCCGATCCCGATTAGAGCGACTGCTAGAAAAAGCAAAAAGCGCGGGAGCGCTGGCCTCCGCCCACTAATGACGAGTTCGACGATCCAAAGAGTGATCGCGGCCAACAGCAGCCAGTTAATTATTTGGATGCTCGCCGATGTTGTGCCGCCGTACGCCCATGGAGCATAAATCAGCGCAGCGAAAAAAATCCAGCGCGCTGCATCACGAACGATAGGCATTCCGAATTTCGGATTTCAAACGTCGACTTTTCCTTAGCGTCCTTTCCCGAAGAGCATCGTGTGCACTGTTTTCAGCACGATCATGGCATCGAGCTTCAGCGAGTAATGCCGGATGTAATAGAGATCGTACTGAAGCTTTTCGACCGCGTCCTCATCGCTCTCGCCGTAAGGATAATTCACCTGGGCCCACCCCGTGATCCCCGGTTTCACCAAATGGCGGAAATGATAGAAGGGTATCCCCTTCTCATATTGTTCGGCGCACCTGACCCATTCCGCGCGTGGACCAATCAGGCTCATGTCGCCCTTAAAAACATTCCAAAGTTGCGGCAGCTCATCGAGCCGCAGCTTCCGCAACCAGCGGCCGACACGCGTCACGCGCGGATCACCTTTGCGCGTGTAGAGATCGGCCCGCTCCTCAGTCGCTCCATTCTGGTCACGCATGAACATCGTGCGGAACTTATATGCCGTAAAAATGTGATCTTCGCGTCCAACACGCGATTGCCGGAAGATTGCCGGTCGGCCGTTCTCCATCCAAATCAACAAGAAAATCAGCAGAAAAAGCGGAGCGAAAATCAGAAGGAGAGTGGCCGAAAAGAGCAGGTCGCAAACACGCTTTAAGTAATGATACGGCGAAATACGCGCCAATTGAAAACCCATCTGCAACGGCCAGAATGGGTCGATCGTGTGCACCGGCACATGACGCCAATGCGCCTCATAAAATGATTCGAGAGTATAAACACGCGTGCGTTGAAATTGCGTTCGCACTAATCGTTCGAGCAGTTCCGGACCAAGCTTCTCAATGCTCTCCGCCAAAATCACGCCGCTGTAACGTCCATCAAGTTGGGCAAGCCTGGCGGCGATGCCGCCTTGAATGATTGGCGATCCCTCGCCCGCGATCGCAGATCCAACACGCGCGACATCGTTGTCCACGAATTCCAATTGCTGCTGCTGGTTCGGCGATTGTCTGTAAGCCTGATAGAAACGGCTCGCAAGCTCACCGCTGCCGATTACGAGAAATGCCCGCTGCGCGGCTGAAGCTGCGAAGAGCTGCCGGAAAACGCGCCGGTAAACCAGCGATATCGGAAGAAATGCCATGAAGCTGACTAACAGCACACCGCGACTCGGTTTCATCGTCTGGTCGAAAGTCGCGGTCGAATAAATTAATAGCGAACTCACTGCCGCTGCTGCCGCTACCGCGAGAATATGCTCCGTCGTGTACGTCAGGCTCCGCATCTCGGTATATCGGCTATACCCACCGATGATGTAGAGCGATTGCAGGATTACTGCGAGCGTGACCAAATCGACCAGAAAAAATTCAAACGGAGTCACGAAAAAAGCGTCGCGCCGCACATAACCCACCAATCCATAAAGCAAGACCCAGCACACGATATCGCAGGTCAGGTAAAATAAGGGGACGATCCAGTCGTGCTCGCGGATTTTCGGAGAGGGATGCTTCTGCGCTTGGAGGTTTGTTATCTCCTCGGGGGCAATTGCCTGCCAGACAGAAGCGCCGGTCAAATTATCCGCCCGCAGCCTTGATTGAGATGCATTCGTTGATTGCTGAGCAAACATGAAACGGTTTGTTTCGCTTGAAAATCGCGAGGTTCGACATTGCAACAATTCCGGCAAGATGTCAGCAAGATTCCCGTCGCGCGCCGCAGAGGGTCAACTCGCGCGCCTTGGCTGCGCTGACTAGCTCATACCAGGCGAGCAGCCGGCACAAGATCCAGCCACGGTAACCGTCGCGAAAACCCTGCCGCCAAACATAATGATAGAAAAAACGCAGCGTTGGCCGGAAAGGCGCGCGGCGCGTGAATCGCTTCAACCAGCGCTTCCGCTGCAACGCTGTTCCAAAGGGGTTCGGACGCAGCGTTTCCTCGCCTGAGCGCCGGCATAACTGCGCGCGCACCGCAGCTTCCCATGAAGCATAGCGATTGTGTTTCTCGATGAAGGTCGTGATATCAGGAAACGCATAATGCTCCATCGGAGCAGAAAGATAATCGGCTCGACCATTGAGCAACACGTGCTCGTGCACTTCGTTGTCGCCCGAGTTAAACCCGCTGCCAGCCTCAACTCGCTCATAGCGTCCTTTCCGGTGTCGGAAGAGCCGCAAGTTCCAGCTCGGAAAATAACCACAGTGATTGATCCAACCGTCCAAAAACCAAAACCGGCGGTTCAGGTAAAATCCATCCAAATTAGGGCGGCGAATGGCCGACCTGATCTCGCGTTCCAATTCCGGCGTTATGCGCTCATCCGCATCGATGATCAGCACCCAGTCGTGCCGCCAGGGGATATTTTGCAGGGACCAATTTTTTTTTCGCGGGAATTTTTGATTCCACGCGAACTGGACCACTCGCGCACCGGCTGTGGTAGCGAGATCCTGCGTCCCATCCGTGCTTGCAGAATCAACAACGACAATTTCATCTGCAAACGAAACGCTGGCGAGACAATCGCGCAGGTTTGCCGCTTCGTTTTTAACGGGAACGAGCACCGATAACGGCGCGCGCCTATTATCTTCTCCGCTCATTGGGTAATCTCACGTCTTTTGCTTTCGCGTGCCGGATTCCCGACGACAATCATCCACGGTCTCACGTCTTTCATTGCTACCGCCCCCGCTCCAACAATCGCGCCTTCGCCAACCGTTATTCCCGGCCCCACGAACGCGTCGGCGCAAACCCATGCCTCGGGGCCGATGTCGATCTTCGCACGAACCAGCGGAAAATCGGGTTTCGTGTGATCGTGCGTACCTGCGCAAAGATGAGCGCGGTACGAAATTGTCGCACGATCTCCGATTGTAACGCGGCCGAGATTGTAAACATAAGCGTGCTCGCCAATCGCGCTTTCATCTCCCGCTTCCAAGTTCCACGGGAAATAGATGGTCGCCGAAGCATAGATGTGAGCGTTCCGCCCGATCTTTGCTCCAAGACGGCGAAGCAGAAATCGCCTCCACCCGAAACAGGGCCTTGGACTGAACCGGAAAAGCGGTTGCGCGAAGATCCACAACACCCGCCGGACCATATCGCTGGAGGAGTAATTTTGCGTGCGACGGTTTCGTGCGACGTCCAACATATTAGTTCAAGCGGACTGTATCCGGCGGTGAGCCTCCGCCGAGCGCCCACTCGTAAACCGCGCGCATCTGTTCACCAATTCGTGGCCACGAAAATTTTTCTGCTACCAGAGTCCGCCCGCGCGCACCCATTTCTCTGCGATCGCTTTCGACCATCTCGAATAACTGCCTCAGACCCTTCGCGATGTCAGTGGCCTCCGTGCCGATGCGAAGGGCCGCTGTGGCCGCGAAGCCTTCTGGCAGGTTGCATTCAGGCGTCATTAGCACGGGCTTCGCATAAGCCCACGCCTCGAGCACCGTCATTGGCAGACCTTCGCTAAACGACGGCATTACAAAAGCGTTACATGCGCGATAACATCCATCCCTGTCCGCGCCGAACCGTGATCCCACAAACGCAACACTCATCAGAAGTCCCAGGTCAGAGGCCAGCTTTTCGAGTTCGTCTTCATATCCGCCTTGGTCCCAGCCCACGATGGCGAGTATCCAGGAGTCAATCGTTGAGAGTTGAGAGTTGAGAGTTGCTTTCCAACCACGAATCAAATTGGCCAGGTTTTTCTTCGGATGCAGCCGTCCGAGATAAAGCAGGACCTTTCTACCCTGAGCGAACGGTTCGAATGGCGAATTTTCAACGCTCAACTTCAAACTCTCAACTGCTCGCAGCAGATCAGCTCCATTGGGAATAACGCAAATCGGATTGCGCAGACCGTACTCACGCATACTCTCGTATTCTCCTTCTGAAACGGCGTGAAAACAGGCGGCGCTGCGATGCGCAGCATCCTCCCAGAGCGCGCGCGCCAAGCGCTTTTTCCAATGCGCATTTCGAAGCGCCCACGGGTCGAGCATTCCATGCGCGGTATACATGAGAGGCCGTTTTGTCCGCCGATGCCACAGATATCCGGCAAGCGAAGCGTACGTCCAAAGCCCATGCACATGCACGATATCAGGTGATCTTTCCGCGAGATATTTTGCGTAGCTGATGGCGTAACCAAAACTGCGCGGAAACAATGGCTGGAATACGGCCGGCCGCAAAGGCGCCCATTCTTTGATGTCTGCGTTCGTGAATTCGTCCTCCACGCCTAGCACGGTCATTTCTTGTTCCCGGCCGGTTGTCTGGGCGAGCCGGCGGCACGCATCAAATAGTCCTCCCGATTTTCGTGAAACGGAATTCAGTAGGTACGCTATCTTCATCGCCGGTATCGCATCGCGCCGAAAAGGACGGCGCGCTCAAGTGCTCCAAATTTCTTTCGCGGGAGTTCAATCGCCACCTTGGCGGCACGCGTCAACCCTTCGCCGAACCGCTCAGGCCCAAAATTCGCCGCGATTCTGCGGCTCGCTTCTTCAAGGCGCTTTCGCCCATCCTGTGATAACGAAGCCATCTCGCACAGACGCGAGAGCAATTCATGCTCATCCGTCGGATCAAAAGTAAACCCGTTGTTCTGCGCCAATTCCGGCACGCAACCGCACCGGTTTGAGACAATCACAGGCAAATCTGATGCGATCGCTTCGTTTACGACCAATCCCCATTGCTCGGTCGTGCTGGCATGAACAAATGCCTTGGCCAGCCCATAATAGAAAGGCAACTCGTCGTACTGCTTGAAGCCCGGCAGCAGCACGGAGCCGTCCAAGCGAAGTTCAGCGATCAGGCGGCAGAGATCAGATTTCAGCGGACCGTCACCAAGAAGCACAAGGTCCCAGGGTCCAGCGTCAGCAGCGGCATGGCAATACCCCGCGTATCCGCGAATGAGCGTGGAGAGGTTCTTCTTCTCAATGAATCGGGCTGACGCCAGGAAATAGTTTTCGGGTAACCCGTATTTTTTTCTGACTTCTTCCTTCTGCCCCCTAACTTCATTCGCGCCTCGCGCGAAGTAATCGTTGTCCACTACGTCATACCCCGTGAAGATCCGGTCGCGAGGCATCTCCAAGGCAATCAGATAGTCAATGTGACGCTGACCGCCAACAAGCGCGGTTGAATAAAGATCGACAATCCGTTGCTTGATCCATTCGCGCCACGCGACGCGAGGTTTGTCCAAGGCTGTGCTTTCCGACATCAAAATCGAGGGGGTTCCGGTCTCGTCTCCACACACCATCGCAAAGCCGCGAGCGCACTTTTGCCTGACCATCCCGGAATCGCCACTGCATCCGGACAACAAACTTGCAACGCATCTTCGATGCGTTCAGAAACCTGCTTCGCGGACATCGTGCGCGTGTCTCCGCGAGAAAACAGAGTCACTCGCGAATATCCCGCCGCGCCCTTGACTGGCGACCAGGCGTATTCGTCCGGTTTGGCTGCAATCTCGATGCCGATCACATCACAATCGCGTGCGGCTGCTTTAAGTCGCGCGCAATGATAGGGACCGAACCGATGAAAGATGACAGCGACTCTCACTTTGAGAGGAGCTGAGCGGGTGCATCGACACGCGAGAACGGCGCGACAAAGACACCGCGCTCCTTAGCGTAAAATGCAATCGCCCCAATAAAGATGACGCTGTAGATAAAGCCGGGCAGGAAATCTACTGTTTGGTGGGTCGCGGCTCGCATCGCTGATGTTGTAATCTGGATATAGAGAATTTGGGCCACAGTGCCGTTTGGTTGGTTTGCAGCGGCCCAGAGAGTTTTAAACAGATATCCAAGTGCCACGAAAAAGAGGCAGCCAAGATAACCGA
>QHPN01000184.1:0-6307 GCA_003219115.1 Verrucomicrobiota bacterium
TTTTTGGCGCAGTGACGCCGCAAAAATCGCCACAAAAATCAACCTTCATTTAGGTCTTCAATTCAACCTATGAAAACAGATGCCAAATCCAATTTCGGACCGCTTTCGCGCGCCTTCACTGAACTTCCACTTGCCGCTCTAGTTGCCATGCTTTGTCTCATGCCGATAACCGGTAGCGCGCAAATTCTTGTCGCGAACCAGGGCAACAGCACGATTGGCAAATACGATGCTACCACCGGGGCACCGATCAACAGTTCCTTCATTTCTTCGGGATTGAGTTTCCCGACTGGCATCGCGTTGTCCGGAGACAAACTCTATGTCGCGAACTATGGCAACAATACAATCGGCTTATATAACGCCGCCACCGGGGAAACAATCAACAGTCGTTTCATTTCTTCGGGCTTGCATAACCCGGCCGACATTGCTTTGTCCGGAGGGAAACTGTTTGTCTCGAACGGTAACAACAAAGTTGGCGTATACGACGCCGCCACCGGCGCAACCATCGACAGCTTCTTCATTTCGTCGGCCTCGGGCAACATCGGCATCGGCGGCATCGCACTGTTCGGAGGAAATCTGTTTGTCGTCAACGGGAGTCACACGATTGGCAAATACAACGCCACCACTGGGGCGCCGATCAACAGGCGCTTCATTTCTTCGGGTTTGAATTTCCCGGCGGACATCGCGTTGTCCGGAGGCAAACTATTTGTCACAAACTTTTTCGGCGACACAAATGGCGACACAGTTGGCAAATACGACGCCACCACCGGGGCAACAATCGACAGCTCCTTCATTTCTCTTCCGCAGTTTAGTGAGCTAAATGGAATCGCGGTGTCTGGAGAGAATCTGTTTGTCGGAAGCCTTGGCCTGTCCGATTTCCCCGTCAACACGGTTGGCTTATACAACGCCACCACCGGAGCAACAATCAACGGACGCTTCATTTCGGGATTGAATGTGCCGGAGGGCATCGTTGTCATGTCGCCGTCGTCCGTCCCAGATGCCTCTCCTCCTTTAACGTTGCTGCTGCTCGGTATTGGAGCCACCTTCGGCTTCAATCTGCTAAAACACAGACGGTTTGAGGCTTAAGATCGCTGAATTCGCGGCGAGAATTGCGTCCTTCCGGCAAAATGCGCGCCGATTACTTGGGAGCATTTCTTAGAGAACTTAGAAAGGTTCGTGTTCCGTGGGGCGAAGGAGAAACACTCAGAAAGGCGATGGAGAATGTGTCGAAACGCTCGAGCAACTTCCGGCGATCCCCGATAGGGCGCCGGAAAGCTGGCGCAGGCTACTAGCACTGCATCGGGAGCTATCTGGCTTATCTGCGAATAGGATATACTTCCTAAGCTATCGGGACGCGGCGGAAGTATCGAGGGGCCAAGCGCCAATCAGCTCACACCATTACCGCGGCGCTCGTAACGATTGGCGCAATCGAAATTGTTGCCAAAGGCAAAGCGGGCTCGAATAAGAAAAGCGGCAGAGTTTCGTTATCTCCAGTCGAAAGGCGATAATGGGGGCGCAGGCAGATCACGACGGAGAAGTTCAAATCTAAATTTCGCTGGCCCTCACGCGCGCGCGGAGCGGGTGGATGGTCAAAGCCACAACTCGAGGGGGACGTGCGCTCGCCAATCTTCCAAAAAAGATAGCGCCGAGAGGCTTTCACCTTCGGCGCTATTCTTTAATTCATCTCTACTCTACTGAGTAGAATCGTACATGCCGCCGCTGTCGATTGCAGCGTCGGTTTTCTTACCGTGTGGTACCATCACCTTGACGACGCCCTGCGCGGTCTGCTCCGGATCGGGAATAGTGAAGTATACCTTGTAAACTCGTCCGTCACCTTTGCCGGAGCGTTCGGCACGGAGGTTCACGTCGTCATTATTGAGAGCGTCGTTGTGATGGATAATCGCATCGGTTGGCGTGTCGCCATCGCCGAGCCCGTTGGTCGGCTCGTCCTGAGTAACACCAGTGATGGTGACGTTGTCGTCACTTGGCTCAACGACACCCAGGATTTGCACAGGAAGCATCTTGTGATCCGGCGGCCAGAGCACCGGCACATCGGCGCGGGCGTTCGTCACAATGGGGGGCGTGTGCCAGTTGATAATTGTGACGCTGACGTAGGCGCTGGAAGTGAAGCCATAGGGGTCGCTGACCGTCAGCTTGAATTTTAACAGTGTATCGGCCGATACCCACGGAGTGGTGAACATGACATGGCGTGGATCGCCAGGAGCGTAACTGAGCGCTACCGCTGGGCCAGCGCACTGTATCCAGTTGTAAGTGAGCGCGTCATTATCCGGATCGCTGCTACCACTTCCGTCAAGGGTGACGTTATCACCACCTTCATTGGCTGTCGCCGGTCCTTGTGCAACTGCGACAGGCGTGTGCGGAATGTTCGCGACATGCACCGTGACATCGTCGGTTGCGGATCCATTGCAGCTGTCGCTAACAGTGAGGCGGAAGCCAAGCTCAACGAACGCGTTGGGATCGCCTCCGCTAAGGCTTGGCGCGGTAACGGTGACGTCCTTACCGCTTGGTATCGGGCCCAGATCGGGTCCGCTGGTTTGCGTCCATTGGAACACGAGATCAGCAACCTCTTCGGTATCCTTGTCGTCACCGTTTCCATGGAGCGCGACGGTATCTCCTTCAGAAACCTGCTGGTTCCCTCCACCTGACGCACTCGGCAAATGGTTAACGTTTGCCACGTTGATGTTTACATCGGCGGTGGTGACGCCACCGTAGCCATCATCCACAGTCAACCTCATCACGACGACATCTCCGGCGCAGAATACCTGTGGAGCTGTAAACGTCGCTTTCGATGCGTCAGACCCATCGGGGACGATGCTAACGGTCGGGACGCCTACCTGGCTCCACGAGAATGTCAGCGGGTTATTATCAGGATCGATTCCTGATCCGCTCAGACTCACGGTGTCGCCTTCGTTTACGACTTGTTCGTTACCCGCATTAGCCGACGGCGGACGGTTCACATAAGTAACGTCCACCTGAACTATCGCACTGGCCGAAGCGCCGAGGTTGTCGGTCACAGTCAGTTTGAAGTACAGCGTCCCTCCACTTAGGCCAAATGTCGGCGTTTCAAAACTCATCGTTTTGCCGTCAGGATCCTGCGGCGCCAGGCCCACAGAAGTGTCGTTAGGCTGAAGCACCGTCCCAAAGGCATCGTGCACCTGGATCCAGGAGTAAGTAAGAGCGGCGCCCTCCGGGTCATAACTGTTGCCGCCATCGAGAAACGCAATAGTGCGTTCGGGCACGCTTTGTGTCTTACCGGCATCCGCGAACGGTGGCAGATTTCTGTGGGACACGGTTATACTGACAGGCTTGGTGTCAGATAACTCGCCATCGCTAACTGTCAGGTTAAACGTCAGCGTTATACTCCCTTGCTTTGGGTCAACCGTCGGTGCTGTAAAGATCGGCATTACCGCGTGTATGTCCGAGAGGCTGACCGCGGTGCCGCCTGTCTCGGCCCACTCGTAGGTCAACGGATCATTGTTCGGGTCACTACTGAGACTGCCGTCTAGCGTGACTGTGTCGCCTTCGAGTGCACTCGCCGGACTCACTGCTGGCGCCGACACCGGCGGGTCGTTCGTGTTTTTCACGCGAATCGTCACGTAAGATGGGCCACTGTTCAAGTATCCATCGTTTGTGATGAACTGAAAGACCAAGTCGATGTGCTGTTGAACCGTGCTCACATCAGGTGCAGTGAAGCTCGGCGTCGAAGATGTATTGTCAGATAACGGAACCGAAG
Organism: Verrucomicrobiota bacterium; assembly: GCA_003219115.1. GTDB lineage: Bacteria > Verrucomicrobiota > Verrucomicrobiia > Chthoniobacterales > UBA10450 > AV69. Next base: position 3,752 of record QHPN01000184.1, read on the forward strand.
TTTCACCATTCTGGAGCGGCGCGCCCGAGGTATCGTGCACCTGAGTCCAGTGAAAGGTTATGGGATCACCGTCGGGATCGCTGCCCGACCCCCAGAGCGTCACCGGCGTATTTTCGTTCACCTCGGCCATCGAGACGAGGTTGTTGGGATTGGCACTCGCAAACGCCGTCGGTGGCTGGTTGACATTGTCAACATTGATCGTGATGGAGTCAGCTGCGCTATCCTGAGTGTGAGCCAAGCCGGCAACCTGTTCAGTTACAACTAGACTAAACGTCAAAGCCTGGCCAGCCAGCCCGACAAATGGGGAAGTAAATGTCGGGTTCTGCGCGTGAATGTTAGACAATGTGATCCCATTCGGAGGTGTCCACGTATAATTTAGGGTTGCGCCCGGCTGCACGACGCTTGCGTTTGCGTGCAACGTCACAACCGACCCTTCGTTAACGTGCATGTCCTTCGGCTCTGCGTCTGCAACAGGCGCTGCGTAAACTGTGGTTGTAACAGAGCTGCTAACCGTGTTCTTATCACCACCGCCCGAAACAAGGTTATCTGTTACTTTGAGATTGAAAGTAACTGGCCAACTGAGTGACCCAAGCGGCTGCGGGGGGGGCGCGGTAAAGGTCTCGATGACCTCTTTTGGCGGGTTGGGAGAGAGTCCGATTACGAGCGTGCCCACGCCAGGCGCCTGTTGTTGCCAAGTGTATGTCAAGGGGCTTCCATCGTTCGGGTTTGTGTGACTCGCACTCCCATTCAGTGTGACGGTGTCACCTTGCCAGACCGCGCTCGGCGACATTGTGAAAGAGGCAGTTGGTGCGGTATGCGTCGGGGGATTGATGGTTACTGTCAACGTTATGCCTGCGGCGCCATTGATATTTATTACGGTGATTCTGCCGCTAAACGTTCCAAGTGTGGTCGGCGTTCCGGAGAATTGCCCAGTGCTGCTATTGAAGCTTACACCTGGAATCGACACGGTTGTACCGTAGTTGCCATTAGGGATGGTTTCGTTCGCGGTGATCTGGTAAGAGAAGGCGACTCCCAAAGTGCCGCCTGCGGCGGCAGAACTCGTAATAGTCGGCGGCGGGGTTGGTTTGATCACGAATGTAATCGTTCTGGTTCCAGTACCATTCGCGTTGGTTCCGGTAAGAACGACACTTTTGGTCTCAATCGTAGTCGGGGTGCCAGAGATTAAGCCTGTTAACGCGTTGACGCTTAAACCTCCCGGCAGGTTGCTCGCTCCCCACGTAGTTATGGGTTGGTCTGCTTGTATCTGGTATGAGAATAGGATTCCTACGAATCCGGTCGCGTTCCCATTGCTGTTGAGATTGGGCTGCTGCGCTGCGAGCGCGGTGGTCCCAAACGATATCGTGAGAGCAGCAGAAACGACTGCCGCGTAAAGAATCGAGGCCCTACGCCGGGGAAGCAGCTGGGTTGTGGTGCTATCTGAACGCGCGATTAGTGCTTTTTTCATTTGATTGTGTTTAACTTTGATAAGCTCCCGGACGTCGATTTGTCGCAATAGCGACTTCCGGCGCTGCGAAGGATTTGAATGCATGCGCTGTGCGCGGCGCTCGCTCTGGCTGAATGTAAATCAAAAAGTGCTGCACGCTCATGTCAATCAAGCCACTGATGCTCAAGCACTTCCGCTCAGGAGCGGCAAGCAACGCAACATCCTGCTGCAACGTTACCACCCTTGAAAGCCCAGCCGAAGAACACGAATGCATTAAGGTCCAGCAAAGGAAGCCTATGTCGTACCACGCCTATCTTGGAAACGGCTGATGCGAGTGCAAATTTTGCGATCCGTTATCTGGTGAAGGCGCGGATGAAAACGGGCCGGCTTAGGCGCTGGCTAAGCCGATCGCGGATGGCACGCTCGGCCGCGAATCGATCGCGGCGACGAGTACCTCTATGATATGGAGATAGCACGCGTTGACGCGAAAGGCGACGCGCATTGGGTCGAAACATGTTTTTGCGACCCGCCCCCTGGCCGAAGAGCGTCCGTATTGGGAGAAATATTTCGAGCTGTTATCGGTGAAGGATGCACATTCGCGCCGCGACTGCCGATATGAAAACGGACTGAGGCTTTTGCGGTTGCGACTGTGATCGCGAACAACGCCAAATAAATAACTTTGCGGCCAGCCCAAGTAAGCATCCTTCGATTTACTCGCCGAACACAAAGGCGTTATGGACAAAATTCACCTCGAACCGCGTGGCCCGGGTGCCTTCCCGCAGCAGATTTCTTGCGCCGGTTGATTGGTGACAAGCTCTCAGCTTAGGGCTGGTCGCGAGGCCATCGCAGCGCCGTCACGCCGCATGCGGGGAAAGACACCGTCGCAGCAGCCACAAGGCGCCGAGTGCGCAGACGAATAAAATCGTAAGCGAAATCCCGCATTTTCCCCGGGGCGGTATGTCCACCCACTACGGGGGCACAAGGCGTTCTTGGAATTGAAAGCGACGGTGCTTTGATTCGCCGCTAGCTTCAGCAGCGCCAATCTTCTTCTCGTTAGGCTAACCGAGTTTAAGGACCGTAAGGCGACCAAAAACCGGTACCGGCGACGTCAG
>QHPN01000184.1:6379-6850 GCA_003219115.1 Verrucomicrobiota bacterium
CGTATCCTTTTTCAGGTAGTTCGTCCAATCAGTGACCCCAACCACGTCGTTGGTTTTTTTGTTGGTTTCAATTGCGTACTGGTCGACAGCTCCGTCGATCATCCGAAGATCATTCAAAATCCGGCTGGCCTGCGAGCGTTTGCGCGCCCGGAGGAACCCTGGAACTGCGATCGCTGCGAGTAACGCGATGATGGCGACGACGATCATGATTTCCACGAGGGTGAAACCCCTACGGTGTTTGTTGCAGGTGTTTAACATATTATTACTTGGTTGTTTGTTATGGCGGTGCATCCCGCGAGAATCCGCAGGAGCATAATTTTCGAGCAGCTTTTATACCGGGAGTTATATTTGGTTTTCAGAGATTCAAGGATCATACGTAAGTAAGTCTTGGGCGTCTGATGGAGTATTACGACAACCTCCGACACTTCAATTCGATTTCTTAGTCTTAACTGGTTGTCACCAGCTGACTAT
>QHPN01000185.1 GCA_003219115.1 Verrucomicrobiota bacterium
ATTTCATACGTCGGGATACGGTTCCTGATTGCAATTATTGCATTGGTTGCGGTTTCCATTGGTCAGGTTCGTCTGCTGCCGCAACGCCGATCCGATTACGTCGTCCTCGCTTTTACCGGCGTTCTCATGTTCACGATCAACTATGTGCTTTTGTTTTGGGGCGAATTGCACGTTTCTTCGGGATTGGCGGCGATCTTGCAGGCATCAATTCCGATTTTCGGAATGGTCTTTGCGCACTGGCTTTTGCCCGAGGAGCCGTTGCGCTGGCAGCGACTACTCGGTTCCTTCGTCTCCATCGGAGGCGTGGCGTTGATTTGCGTGCGTCTACTCAGTTTCAACGGCTGGTTTGCGTTCCTGGGTGGTCTCGGGATTACCTTCGGCGCTGCCAGCGCGGCATTTTCGAATGTACTGTTGAAGTCGCGACGAATGGACCTCGCGCCCGCGATGATGGCGGCCTGGCAAATGATTTTCGGAACGGCGCCGTTATTGTCGATCGGATGGATTGTCGATGGCAATCCGGCCCGTTTTCATTGGACCGGGACGGCAATTTTCTGCCTGCTCTATCTCGCGATCATCGGATCCTCGCTCACTTTTTTGCTTCTCTACTGGCTGATGCCGCGAATGTCGGTAACGAAGTTGCAAACCATTTCGCTGATCACACCGCCCGGCGCGATCGCGATAGGTTGGGCTCTCGGCGGGGAACGATTGTCGGCCTGGTCGCTCCTTGGTGCTTGTTTCGTTCTCGCAGGCGTGTGGATGATTTTCCGGCCACTGGCGGATGAAAAAGCGACGCGGGAATATGCGCTGGAATCAGAGGTCGCCGCGCCGCGCGTCTGAGCGAAATGTCCGGAGGTTGCGAGCGCGGGCATTTTGTCCGCATTAGCCGGCTTGCAGCCGGCGTTGTCGAAACGATTCCGGCAGAATGCCGAAACAAGCGAGCAAAATGCTCGCGCCTTCATTCATTCCTTTTGCGACGCCGAGACACATCAATCGGGCCACTTCTTTGCACAGCGATATGACGACAATAATGACATCCGCAATTTTCCGTTTTATCGGAGGTCCGCGAAGGGAGGAATTCGCTACCCTAGGCAGTCGTCGAGACAGGCGAGCAGATGCGCGACGGTTTCTTCGGTTTCGTCGCCCATGTTGGAAAGGCGGAAGGTTTGACCTTTGATTTTGCCGTAGCCGCCGTCGATGACGAGATGATGTTTTTCGCGCAGGTCGCGAACGAGTTTCGCCACGTCGGTTCCCCGATTATTTTTCACACAGGTTAACGTAACCGAGCGAAAATTTTCTTCGGCAAAAAATTCGAATCCGCGATCGCTAACCCAATTGTGAACCAATGCGTTAGTCCGGGCGTGACGTTCAAAACGTTTCGGCAACGTTTCGCTGAAGATTTCATCGAGCTTTGATTGCAGGGCGAAGATGTGTCCGATACTCGGCGTGCTCGGCGTCATGAACTCGTTTTGCTGTTTCTTGAATTCAAGAAAATCGAAGTAGTAGCCGCGATCTTTCTGTTTTTCCGCGCGGGCAAATGCTTTCTCGGAAACACTGAAAAGCGAGAATCCCGGTGGTAGCGCCAGCGCTTTTTGCGCCCCGGTGAGCAAGACGTCGATGCCGAGTGCGTCCATCGCAATCGGGACAGCGGAAAACGATGAGACGGTATCGAGAATGAGCGCGACGTCGGGATATTTCGCGAGGGTGCAACAAATCTCTGGCAATGGATTCATCACGCCGGTCGAAGTCTCGTTATGAATTAGGGTGACGGTATCGAACTTTCCGGAGGTGAGAGCGCGATCGACTTCTTTGTGATCGATGTGTTTGCCCCATTCCGCCCGCAGCGGCTCGGCGTCTTTTCCGCAGCGCCGCGCGACGTCGAGCCACTTATCTGAAAATGCCCCGCACATGCAGCAGAGCACGCGTTTGTTTACGAGATTGCGGATGGCGGCTTCCATCACGCCCCAGGCCGATGAGGTAGAAAGAAAAACGGGTTGTTCCGTGAGGAAGAGTTCTTGCAAGCGGGGATGGATCTCGCGGTAAAGATTTTTCAAGGGTTCGCCGCGATGACCGATCATGGGGCGCGAGAAAGCGGCCATGGTTTTTTCGGAGACTTCGACTGGACCGGGAATGAAAAGCTTGTCGTGCGTGGTCACAGAAGAAAACGTCCAACGCCCAACGCCCAACGTCCAACGCTCAATGCAGAAAAATCGATTCCGCCCGGATGCTATTCCTTTTTAATAAAACTGATATCGCCGCTGCGTTCGACGCGCGCGACTTTTACTTCTGAAGCGTCCTCCAGTTCGGCGTCGAGCCGCAAATCTTCTTCCAGATCGTGTTTGGAAATATGATTCCGCCGCATCGTTGCTAGAATGAGATTGCCATTCTCAACGATCACCTCCGGGCGACCTTTCAAAAGGCAACCGAACCAGTGCGAATGATAGGCGATGAAGGCGAACAAGCGATGTACCAGGACGATGACAACACCACCGCCAATGGTTGCAAAAAAAGCCGAGCTGCCATTAATGGCGCGCGACAGGACCGACGCGAGGATAACAATGAGCACGGCATCAAACGCCGTCTTGCGCGCAAGCGAGCGCTTGTGCCCGATTCGAACCATGGCCAGCGTGGCGAGAAAAACGATGATGCCGCGGAGCGAGATTTGAAGGAATGTCAGGTCTTTCGGCTCCGCCCCCAAACCAAGGAGCGGCCCGATAAAATTGTAGAACGCGTCCATTCCGAGAAAACTTCGCGTGGATCGCGTTCGCCGCGCGTATCACTTATCACGAGAGATAAGTCGATAAGTCCGCAAAGCCGGTGTGCGGCGAAATGCAAAACAAAGGGGAGGATTTATGGCGCGAGGAAGTAAATCTAAATATAGCAGCAAACAAAAACGGAAAGCTGAGGATATCGAAAAAGGCTACAAAAAACGCGGGACTTCGAAAAAGGAAGCGGAGCGACGCGCCTGGGCGACCGTGAACAAGGAGAGCGGCGGCGGCAAGAAAAGTGGAAGCGGTCGCGGTAAGAAAGGGAACAAAGCGAGCTCACGCAAAGGCGGGAGAAAGGGAGGCCGGAAGAAGAAACATTAGCATTCGACTTTCGATTCGACGCGATGTCGCACAAAAACAAATCACAGCTGGTCAAAGCCGGAACCGATACCCGTGGGGCACGGACCAAGTCGGGAGTATTTCCTGGAGCACGCGTGGGTCAGCGCCGCAGCTCTGGGAAAAAGCCCAGCGCAACAAATCTGAGTCGTGGCGGGGGGAGCGCCGCCTCGACGGCACACAATTTCCGGGGCCAAAGCAAATCGAAGAGCCGGCGCGGCAGTTAATCGGGTTGAGCCGATCTTCAGAGCAAGTCTAACGAGAATTATACGACGGCCTTCAGCTGGCGATACATTACATAAACGTCAATAAACCCGCGCCGGATATGGCGGAAGGCGCCCGGCAGGGTGCCCACGATTCTAAATCCGAGAGCTTTCCAAAGTTGGAGCGCGGGTTTGTTGGTTGCGACGACAAAGTTGAATTGCATTGCGCGAAAACCGAGGCGTTCAGCCTCGCGCAGACAATGCTCGGCCATGGCACGGCCAATTCCGCGACCTTGAGCCGAAGGCGCAACCATGAAACCGGCATTGGCCACGTGAGATCCGAGTGCCGGCTGGTTGGGGTTGAGAATGTAGGTGCCGACGATCCTTTCGTCGGATACTGCAACGTAACAGCGCCTTTTCTGACCGAACCAGTATCCCAGCGCTTTTGTCCGCGAGATGTGCGGGTCAAAGACATAAGTATCGCCTCTCGCAACAACCGCCCGAAAAATCCGCCAGATCGCATCGCGATCATTTTTTCGCGCACGGCGAATCTGGAGCGATTGCCGACGCGAATTTCGGGCCTGAGGTTGCTTCATATCGGTTGGGATTATCGCCAGTTTGGATCTATCGCTCCGGTTTTGCCCGAGCAATTATTTGCATGCTGACCATGCACGTCAGCGACCGGGACGGTCAACGAATGCGAATCAGAGATAGGGAGCAAAGCTTATAAGCATGACTGCGAAACGCATCACTTTGGCGCTGCCGGAGATTGGGCTCATCGCGATGACGCGAGGCGCGCTGGGAGTGGGGATTGGTCTTCTTCTCAGCAACGGTCTGGAAAAAGACGAACGACGCAGCGCCGGTCTGGCGCTCCTGGCCGTCGGCGTCCTGACAACCATTCCAATCTTGTTGCGATTGCGAAACGAATTGAAGTAGCGATCTTGCGCGGCGCGCGGGCGCGTGGCATAAACTCGACCGCCGTAATTCGCATGCCAATCGCAAAAGAAGCCACCATCGATCCCGCGCTCGAAGCGCAGGTTTTTTGGTACAGATACCGAAGAGAAATTGCCATTCTACTTGGACTGGCGGTCCTCGGAATCGTGGGAGTCGCGGGCTATCGGCTCTACCGTGATCGGCGCGAAGCAACCGCGGCGACATTGTTTTCTGCGGCCAAAACGCCTGCCGCATACGGGGACCTCATCAATCAGTACAGCGATACCGCGGCAGCTGCCTCCGCATATCTGTTACTGGCAGATGCGCAGCGCAAAGATGGAAAGTATGCGGAAGCGAATGCAACGCTGGTGAAATTCCTGGAGAAATTCCCGCGGCACGAACTGGCGACCACAGCGCGAATGGCAATGGCCGCGAACCTGCAAGCGATGGGCAAGGAGGATGAAGCTTTTGCCACTTACCAGCAAATCGCGTCGGCTAATGTTCCTGCTTTCAATGCCCCCATGGCGTTGATCGAGCAGGTGCACATTTTGCAGGAGAAGGGCAAGACTGAGGATGCCCGGCGCATCTGCGAGACGATCATGACGCAATATCGCGACAGCTACGCAGCCGTGGAAGCGAGTCAGCTGCTGCGAACGCTTTTGAAAACGGCGAAACCGGAAACACGGCCGGCCGTCGCGCCACCGAAACCCGGCGCTCCTGTGACCGCTACAGTTCCACCAACTATGAAAGTGCTGCCAGCCGCGCCACCTGCGCCGAATGGTGCGCCATCGGTGGCAGCGAAACCGTCGGCCGCGCCAGCGACACCATTGTCAGCGCCGAGTGCAACCCCGTAGCTGTAGCCGGGCGCTAAAAGGCAAAGGTGGCGGCCGACCATCCGCTCAAAGGACGCTAAACGGAACACAGGCCTCTGGCCTGTGCGCCCAGCGGGTTTCCAAACCCGCTGCCTCGGTAACCCGCGCAAGCAGGACGCAGCGGAGTAAAATTCCGCTGGGCGCACAGACTTGAAAGTCTGTGTTCCATGTACCCGGGAACGCTGGCTACCAGCCTGCAATACCCCGAAAGGATTCGCGAGCGGGGCCGCTGGCTACAAATTAGCGCTTGGAGAATTGGAAACGTTTACGCGCTCCCGGTTGACCTGATTTCTTGCGCTCTTTCATGCGCGGATCGCGCCGGAGCAAACCCTCCGCCTTAAGGGTGGTCCGCAAATTGTTATCGACTTGCAACAAAGCCCGCGAAATTGCCAGCCGCACCGCACCAGCCTGCCCGCTGCTACCCCCGCCGGTGGCATTAATCGAGATGTCATACGCGTTCGCCAGCTTTACCGTTTGCAGCGGTTGCAGCACCACGTTCTGCAGCGGTGCAGTCGGGAAATATTCTTCAAAGCTGCGCCCGTTGATATCGATCTTCCCGCTACCTGCGGTCATGCGCACGCGCGCGACGGAAGTTTTGCGGCGGCCGGTGGCAACGATTTCCTGAGATTGTGCCATGATCTTTCTCCTAACGTAATTTCACCGGCGACGGCTGCTGGGCTGCGTGTGGGTGA
>QHPN01000186.1 GCA_003219115.1 Verrucomicrobiota bacterium
AAGGCGACGGAGAGACGGCATTGCGCGAAGCTCAATCAGAGCCGGACGAGGGTTATCGCCGTTTCTTAGTCGCGCTCGCGCATTATGTGCGCGGCGACGGCAATGCCGCGGACGCAGCTTTGAACTAGCTCATTCAATACGGGCGCGACACGCTGGCCTATCAAATCGCTGAAGTTTATGCAGTGCGCGGTGAGACCGACAAAGCCTTCGAGTGGTTACAAATCGCCTACGACAATCACGACACCGGCATGCTTGCGATACTGGTCGATCCGCTGCTGCACGGCTTACGCGACGATCCTCGCTACAAAGCGCTGGTAGCTAAAATGAATTTCCCGACAACGTCATGAGCGAGACACCTTCGTTCTCGCCGAGCTGAAACGGCGCAACGTTTAGAAGTGTTGGTGACAGTGAATGCCTGATATTGGAATCGGCTCGTTAAATCGTGAGTCTTAATATACTAACGAGCTTCATGCCGTCGGAGCAGTCTTCAGACTTCAAATTCGAAATCCCGCACGTCTTATTCATCGACATCGTCGGCTACTCGAAGTTGCTGATTACCGAACAAAGCGAGCAGATTCAAAAGTTGCGGGAGATTGTAAATCCCGTACGCTGGCGCACTGGCTGGAAACGTCCCGCTCACTCCACGCTCCTCTGGCTCGATCCCGATTTTCGATCCGTTTCGGAATGATCCGCGCTTCCAAAGACTCTGCGAAGAAAGACCAAAGTGAAGATCGATAACTTCTTCGTTGAGCTGAAACGGCGCAATGTTTACAAAGTCGCGGTTGCTTATGCGGTCGCTTCCTGGTTGTTGATTCAAATCGCGACCCAGGTTTTTCCATTTTTCGAGATTCCAAACTGGGCGGTGCGCCTTGTTGTCCTGTTGTTGATCGCCGGTTTTCCAGTGGCGCTCGTTTTCTCATGGGCGTTTGAGATCACGCCCGAAGGAGTCGTTCGCGAGTCGGAAGTTGGGACTGGTAAGTCGTTCACACGTCACACGGGTCGGAAGATCGTTGCCCTCACCGTAGTGCTCGCGGTGCTCGCCGCCGGCTTACTCGTGTTTCAACTTTGGGGTCCGAGAAAATTGCAATCCGCACAGTCAAATGTTCCGGGCGAAAATGCCGGCCCGATTTCAGACAAGAGCGTTGCCGTCCTGCCCTTTGAGAATCTCAGCGACGATAAATCGAACGCCTACTTTACCGAAGGTATCCAGGACGAAATTCTCACTCGCCTGTCCAAGATCGCCGCGCTCAAGGTGATCTCACGCACCTCCACGATGAAATACAAGAGTGCGCCGGATAATTTGCGGGAAGTCGGAAAACAATTGGGCGTTGCGCATATACTCGAAGGCAGCGTGCAAAAAATTGCCAACGCGGTCCACGTCAATGTGCAGTTAATTCGCACGGCGACGGACGAGCATCTCTGGGCGGAAAGTTACAATCGCAAACTGGACGATGTTTTTGGCGTGGAAGGCGAAGTGGCCAGCGCAATCGCCGAGCAACTCGACGCCAAACTTTCCGGCGCAGAGCAGAAGGCAGTTACCGAGAAGCCAACGCAAAACACCGCCGCATACGATGCTTATCTCCGCGCGCTTTCAATCGAGCACAACAATTACAACTACGAAGCCTACGTGCAGGCGGAACGCGGCTATGAGCAGGCGGTTCAGCTCGATCCGAATTTCGCTCTTGCATGGGCACGTCTCGCGATCATGCGAAGCTTTCTTTATTTCAACGCGATCGAGTTGAACAAAAACACCGCGACGGCGGTGCGAGAGGCGGCGGACCGCGCGATGGCGCTTGCGCCGGAGGCCGGCGAATCGCGGGTTGCACAAGGCGCATATCGTTATCGCGTCGCACGCGATTTCGAGGGAGCACTCGCTGCCTACCAGGAAGCGCAAAAGCGTCTGCCGAACAGCTCGTTGGTATTCGAGTACATGGCGTTCGTGCAACGTCGCCTCGGCCGATGGACCGAGGCAGAAGTTAATTACAAAAAGGCGCTCGCGCTCGACCCCCGCGACATTCAGTTGCTGAGTGCAATGGGTAATGAATTCTATTCCTACTTAAGACGCTTCGACGAGGCGCTCGCGTCGATTGATCGCGCCTTGCAAATTGGTGGTAACCCAAGCGAGTACGCCGCGAAGGCTGGAGTGTTGCAAAACGCGGGCCAGCTTGAAGAGGCGCGCAAGGAATTGGCGCAAATTCGTGAAGATGCGCTCGACGATTGGATAATCTCGGCACGGGTTGGCCAGGCAATTTATGAGCGTCACTTTGACGAAGCGATTAAGGTTATCGAGCGAAAGTTAAACGCGATTCCGAAGGACCAGGCGCTGGACTCGTTCCAGGAAATGTTTCTAGTCCAACTCGGCCAATGTCAGGAATGGTTAGGCCGCAGAGACGAAGCGCTTCAATCCTACAGCCGCGCGGTCTCAGCGATCAAGCCGACGCCGGAAACGGTAGTGGAACCCGACGCCAATGGTACACCATCATCTCTTGCGCTGGCATACGCTGGACTGGGCGAAAAGGAAAAAGCGTTGCAGCAGGCGCAGGCTGCGGTGAAAGCGTACGAGACCGATGCTATTAACAAGCCTCAAGCAGAGACAGCACTCGCTCAGATCCAGGCGCGTTTTGGAGATCACGACGCTGCCATCGCGGCATTGCCGCACCTCCTCGAAGTCCCGGCTGGCCTGACGACTGCAAACCTCAAGCTCGATCCTTTCTGGGATCCGCTGCGCAAAGATCCGCGGTTTCAAAGACTCTGCGAAGAGAAATCAAAGTGAAAGGCAATTTCTTCTCCGAACTTAAGCGAAGCAACATTGCGTGACCCGGTATGGCGGATGAATCCAAAACCAAGTTGCGCCTGGAGATCGCACACGTGCTCTTCATGGACATCGTCGGCTATTCCAAGCTATTGACCGACGAACAATCAGAAGCGCTTCAGGAATTGAACCAGATTGTGCGCAGCACCGAAGCGGCGCGGGAGGCTGAGGCTGCAGGACAGCTTACCATTTTGCCGACCGGCGATGGCATGGCGCTCGTTTTTACCGGGTCGGTGGAAGAGCCGGCCGAATGCGCGCTGGAGATCAGCCATGCTTTGCGCGCGCAGCCAAGTCTTCCGGTGAAGATGGGGATCCACAGCGGGCCGGTTCATCACGTGAAAGATGCAAACGGGCGCGAGAACATTGCCGGCGTAGGCATCAACATCGCGCAGCGAGTGATGGATTGCGGAGATGCTGGCCACATTCTCGTGAGTAAACGCGTAGCGGACGATCTCGCCCAGCGGCGTCGTTGGCAGCCGTACCTTCACGAACTCGGCGACGTCGAAGTGAAACACGGAGTTGTTGTCTCGTTGGTTAATCTTTATGCCGAGACCATTGGCAATCCCACGCCGCCGGCACGAATCGGGAAAGTGCGCAGCCGTGTGCGTACCATTTCGAAAGCGACGGACAAAGGACTCTCTCCGCTCGCGCGCGCGATCTTCATTATCGTCGGGTTACTCATCGCACTCATCTTCGTGCTGGCCATTGTATCGGTAATTTTCGCGCCCGCGATGATGCGCACGGTCAACCAAGGCCGGTTAGCTACGCTGCCTCAGCCGAGCGCCACAACGCCTCCTTCGTTGGCCGATACTATTAAGAGCGCAGTCGCCAAGCAAATTACCGATGAGTTGAAGGCCGACCTTTCTAGTAAGAAAAACGCCACGGTCGAGCCGTCTCCCACAGGTTCGGCGATCGCAGAGAAAAGCATCGCCGTGCTGCCGTTTGAGAACCTGAGCGACGACAAATCCAATGCCTACTTTGCCGAGGGTATTCAGGATGAAATCCTGACGCGTCTGTCGAAAATCGCGGCGTTGAAGGTCATTTCGCGCACTTCGACCCGGAAATACAAAAGCGCTCCTGATAATTTGCGTGAAGTTGGCAATCAGTTGGGCGTGGCCAATTTGTTGGAAGGCAGTGTGCAAAAGATCGCGAACGCGGTTCACATCAACGTCCAGCTGATCCGCGCCGCTACTGACGAGCATCTTTGGGCCGAAAGTTACAATCGCAAGCTCGACGACGTTTTCGCTGTCGAAGGCGAAGTGGCTAAAGCAATTGCGGATCAGTTAGAGGCCAAACTGACCGGGGCCGAGCAGAGAGCCGTCACCGCCAAGCCGACTCAGAACACCGCGGCCTATGATGCTTATCTGCGCGGACAATCGCTCGAGCACGGCGAGTACAGTTACGACGCTGTTCGACAAGCGGCGCGTGATTATGCGGAAGCAATCCAGCTCGACCCAAAATTCGCGATTGCCTGGGCCCGACTCGGTGTCGCTCGGAGCTGGCTCTATTTCAACGGGGTCGATCCCGACATGAATACCGCGGATGCGGTCAAGGAATCGGCTGATCGCGCCATGGCAATTGCGCCGGAAGCAGGCGAATCGTGGCTGGCCGAGGGTGCGTATCGCTACCGCGTATCACGCAAATTCGAAAGTGCGCTGGCGGCTTTTGAAGAGGCGCGGAAACGTTTGCCTAACGATTCGACTGTTTATCGATATCTCGGCATCGTGCAACGTCGTCTCGGCCGCTGGCAGAAGGCTGAAGCCAGCTATAAAAAAGCGTTAGAGCTCGACCCGCGCGACGTCACCCTGCTTAACGACATGGGGTCCACCTTTTACGCTTATCTCCGCCGGTTCGACGACGCCCACGCCCTGACCGACCAAGCACTGCGGATCGCTCCCGACTCGGCACCCGACCGAGCAACCAAGGCTGGGCTATTTCAAGCCGAGGGCCGACTGGAAGAGGCGAGGCGAGAGCTGGCACGTATTCCGGAGGATGCCTCGGACGATTTGATCATCAACGCGCGAATTCAGCAGGCGATCTACGAACGCTATTACGACAACGCGATCAAAGTCATCGAAGCAAAACTCAACTCGATTCCAGAAAGCCAACGGCTCGATTCTTTTACCAAACAGTTTTTGGTCTATCTCGGCTTTTGTCAGGAGTGGGCAGGGCGACCGGAGGAGGCAAAAAATGCTTTTACCCGCGCTGTTCAGGCGATTAAACCGACCTCCGACACGGTAGTAGGTGCGGACGCCAATGGAACGCCGATGATCCTTGCCTTGGCTTATGCTGGGCTCGGAGAAAAGGAGAAAGCGCTGAAGCAGGCGGAACAAGCGCTGAAAGATTACGCCGACGATGAAACCTCCAAGCCGCAGGCGGAATACACGCTGGCGCAGGTCCAGGCCCGCTTCGGCGATAATGATACAGCGATCGCGGCATTACCCCATCTCCTGGAAGTGCCAGCCGGCCTAACGAAAGCCAATCTCAAGCTGGATCCGCTGTGGGATCCGCTCCGCAAAGACCCGCGCTTCCAAAAACTTTGCGAAGGAACATCGAAGTGAAGATCGACAATGGAACCGGCGGGAACCGAGAGACATCGACGGGAAAGCCCGAGAGGGTTGGCGAGCGGGGACGCGAGCCAATCAACTTCTTCGCCGAACTAAAGCGGCGCAACGTTTACAAGGTCGCGGTCGCCTATGCGATTGTCGGGTGGCTGCTCGTGCAAGTCGCGACGCAGGTCTTTCCGTTTTTTGAAATTCCGAATTGGGCCGTGCGATTGATCGTGCTCATGATCGTGATCGGATTTCCGATCGCGCTCGTGATCGCATGGGCATTTGAATTAACGCCGGAGGGATTGAAACGGACGGAAGATGTCGATCGTGCGACCGAGAGACGGGGGAAATCTCACGCTTGGATCTACGTGGTCGCGGTCGGTGCAATTCTCTCGATCGGTCTTTTCCTTCTCGGTCGCTACACTGGTCGGAATTTCGGCAGTGCGCCTCGGACCGAGGCGGCAACAGATTCGTCGATCTCGCAAAAATCGATTGCGGTGTTGCCATTCGAAAACCTGAATGACGACAAGAACGCCGCTTATTTCGCCGACGGCATTCAGGATGAAATCCTGACAAAGCTCGCGAGCATCGCCGATTTAAAAGTGATCTCGCGCACGTCCACCGCGAAATACAAAAGCAAACCGGAAGATCTAAAAACAGTGTCGCAGCAGCTCGGAGTTGCCACCGTGCTCGAAGGAAGTGTGCAGAAAGCCGGTGAAAAAGTGCGCGTTAACGTGCAGCTCATCGATGCCCGTGCCGATTCGCATCTATGGGCTAAGAGTTACGACCGCGAGATCAAAGATGTGTTTACCGTGGAGAGCGAAGTGGCGCAGGAAATCGCCGATTCGTTGCAGGCGAAACTCTCGCCGGCCGAAGCC